>JAZUCR010000431.1:0-38263 GCA_045639225.1 Victivallales bacterium | reverse complement strand
CGATACCGCCGATGACCACCGCCAGACCGACCATCATGATCGGCTCGATCATGGAGGTCAATGCCGCCACGGCGTTATCGACTTCTTCATCGTAGGTGTCGGCGATCTTGTCCAGCATTTCGGGCAGTTTACCGGTTTCTTCACCGACTTCGATCATACTGATCACCATTTCGGGGAAGATCTTGGTTGCCTGGAGCGGACCGGCCATGCCTTCGCCTTCCTTGACCGCCTCGTAAACCTTGGTGATCGCCTGAGCTACGACTTCGTTGCCCGAGGTTTCTTTCACGATGTTCAATGCGCTCAAAATCGGCACACCGGATCCCATCAGAGTGCCGAGCGTACGGGAGAATTTGGAAATCGCGGTCTTGGAAACGATCGGCCCGACCAGCGGCATATTGTATTTGATCCAGTCGATGTAAAACCGCAGAAACGGGACTTTGAGAATCAGTTTGAAGACGATGACGAAGCCGATAATGCCGGGGACAAGGATGATCCAGTTGGTGATCATGAATTCGCTGATACCCATGACGAACTGGGTCAGACCGGGGAGCGGTTCGCCTTCGAGCAGTTCGGTAAAGGTCTTCTTGAACTTCGGCACGATGAAGATCATCAGACCGGTGGTGATCAAAACCGCGATCGATACGATGATCGACGGGTAAACCATGGCGGATTTGACTTTGCCCTGGATCTTGGCGGCTTTTTCGCGGAAAGTGGCAAGACGGTTCAGGATCAGTTCCAGCTTACCGGCAGCCTCGCCGGCGCGGATCATGTTCAAATAAAGTTTATCGAACGATTTCGGATGCTGCGCCAGGGCTTCGGAAAAGGTGGAACCGCCTTCTACGGAGACGGCAGTCTCTTCCAGCGTTTTCTTGACCACGGGATTGGTAGCCTGTCTCGCCAGGGTTTTCAGGGAGCGGATCAGCGGCAGACCGGCATCGAGCAGGATCGCCATCTGACGGGTCAGAATGGTCAGGTCCTTTTCCTTGATGATCGCGGGACCGAGGTTGATATTCAGGTTGATTCCACCGCCGCCACCTTTCTTGCCTTTGTCTTTGGGATTGTTCTTGGCAGCGGCTTTCGCTTTGGCGGCAGCCGCGGCATTTTTGGCAGCGGCCTTGTCAGCGAGTTTGATCGAGGTGGGGAAAAGTCCCTGATTCTTCAGAAAATTGGAAACTTCCTCTTCGTTCGCCGCGTCCTTTTTACCTTTCTGCTCTTTGCCGTTGGCATCGATCGCAGTATACATGTATAGGGGCATGATTCACACTCCTTTCCGTTTTTTTTATGTGTATTTCAAAACTTCTTCCATAGTGGTTTCGCCATTGAGAATGGCATTCAGACCGTCTTCACGCATGGTGCGCATTCCCTGCTCGCGGGCTTTATCCCGGATCACCACAGTCGGCATGTTCTGAAGCACCAGTTCGTTGATCTCGGGATTCATGGTCAGCACTTCGGTCAGCGCTTTCCGGCCTTTATAGCCCGTATGGTTGCAATGATCACAGCCTTTGCCGTAATAGAACGGACGGTCGCCGAGTTCCTCGCGCTCCAACCCCAGCAGCCACAAGTCGTCATCGGACGGTTCGAACGGAGTTTTGCACTTGGGGCAGACGCGGCGGATCAGACGCTGTCCGATACAGCCGACCATCGAACTGGTGATCAGGTAAGGTTCCACACCCATATCGATAAAACGGGTGACCGAACCGGCGGCGTCGTTGGTATGCAGCGTGCTGAACACGAAGTGTCCGGTCAGCGAAGCTTCGACGGCCATTCGGGCGGATTCCAGGTCGCGGATCTCTCCGAGCATGATCACATCGGGGTCCTGCCGGAGGAAGGCGCGCAGCGCCCGGCCGAAAGTCATTCCGATCCCTTCGTTGATCGGCAGCTGGATGATACCTTCGAGGTCGTATTCCACGGGGTCTTCCGCGGTCAGGATCTTATCGCCGACCGTATTGATCTCTTTCAGGGCGGAATACAGCGTGGTGGTCTTTCCCGAACCGGTCGGGCCCGTCACCACGAAAATTCCGTTCGGCATGTGGATCAGGTCGCGGATCTTGGCCAGATTCTTTTCATCGATTCCGAGCGCATCCAGATCGAGGTTCACCACCGACCGGTCGAGCACGCGGAGCACGCAGGATTCGCCGAACTGCGTCGGCAGAGTGGAAACGCGCAAATCGACCGCCTTGCTGCCGACCCGGGTCTGAATACGGCCGTCCTGCGGTTTGCGCCGTTCGGAAATATTCATGGAGCTCATCAGTTTCACGCGGCTGATCACCGGGATGGCCAGACTCTTCGGCGGGGGCGGCAGTTCATACAGCGCGCCGTCCACGCGGCACCGGATCCGGAAGTTTTTCTCGAACGGTTCGAAATGGATATCGCTGGCCTTGTCCTTGATCGCCTGATAAATCACCGCATCCACGAATTTCACGATCGGGGCGTCATTGGCATGTTTTTCCAGGTCTTCGGTGGTTTCCAGTTCATCCAGCGCCGCTTCCGGAGACTGATCCTTGCTCATCTCCTCCAGCATGTCCTGCATCGACTGCGTAACATCCAGCGGGTAAAATTTCTCGATCCCCTTTTCCACCTGCTCTTCCGGAGCCAGCACCTGGATCACATCGGTTCCGACGATAAACCGGAGTTCGTCAATGATCTGATAGTTCAGCGGCGACCGGAGCACCACAGTCAAGGTCGTGCCGTCGAACGAGATCGGAAGCACACCAAGCATACGCGCCGTATCGGGGGGAACTTTGGCAATGACCTCTTCCGGCACCTGAAGATCGGCCGGAAGACTGATCAGATCCAGCATCTGGTTGCTGGAGATCGCTTCCAGGATCTGCTGTTCCGTCAGCAAACCGAAATCGATCAGCACCTCTTTGAACGATTTGCCGTTCCGCGACTGCTCTTCAGCAACTTCCTTGAGCTGATCCTCCGTGCAGAGGCCTTCGGTCAGAAGAATATCGTGCAGACTCTGACTTTCGGAATCCAGCACGACGGCGGCGCTGGTTTTCGCCGGCTCCTCGACCGGCATTCCTTCCGGATTTTCAATATTTTCGATATTTTCCGTATTTTCGCTCATTCCGCATCTCCCATGGTTGTTGTGATCACTTCCTGCAGGGAGGTAATACCCGCGGCCGCTTTCCGCAAACCGTCTTCACGCAGGGTGATCATGCCGCCCTTCCGGGCCGCCGCACGGATCACGTCGGCGGACATTTTCTTATAGATCAGGTGCTGGATATCTTCCCCCACCTGGAAAATTTCATAAATACCGACGCGGCCCTTGTAACCCGTGCCGCCGCAGACCGGACAGCCGCGGCCTTTCTTCAGCGTTGCAGTGTCCATGAATTTGTCATCCAGTTTCAGCAGACGGCGTTCTTCCTTGGTGGGAGTCGTGGGTTCGGCACAGTTTTTGCAGACGCGGCGCAGGAGACGCTGCGCCATAATGGCCCGCACGGACGAGGAAACCAGGAACGGCTGCACTCCCATATCGATCATACGCGTCACCGCACTGGGCGCGTCGTTGGTATGCAGCGTGCTGAACACCAGGTGTCCCGTCTGCGCCGCGTTGATGGCGATCGTCGCAGTTTCCGCGTCTCGGATCTCTCCTACCATGATGATGTTCGGCGCCTGACGCAGCATGGCGCGCAGCGCGTTGGCGAAGGTCATATCCGCCAGATTGTTCACCTGCACCTGATTGATGCCCGGCAGCTGATATTCCACCGGGTCTTCCACCGTGATGATCTTCCGGTTCGGCAGATTGATCGTATTCAGAAACGCATACAGACTGGTCGTTTTTCCCGAACCGGTCGGGCCCGTCACCAGGAACACGCCGTCCGGCATATTGATGATCTGATTGATTTTCTTCTGGTCGTCCGCATAGAATCCCAGCTGCGGGATCTCCAGCTGGATACTGGCTTTTTCCAGAATACGCATGACGATGCTTTCCCCGTGCGTGGTCGGGATCGTCGATACGCGCAAGTCGATATCGCATCCGCTGACACGCATCTGGATACGTCCGTCCTGAGGCAGACGTTTTTCGGAAATGTCCAGACGCGACATAATCTTCACGCGGCTGGTGATGTTCGGCTGCAGATATTTCGGCGGCGCATCCACTTCCCGCAGCACACCGTCCACCCGGTAACGGATCCGGTAGCGTTTTTCCAGCGGCTCCATATGAATATCGCTGGCGTGCATCTTGTAGGCTTCCACGATGATCGCGGTCACCAGCCGGATGATCGGGGCATCGCCTTCGCCGGATTCGTCCGCATTGACCGCACCGCCTTCATCCGCCGAGGCGGGGATCTCTCCTTCATCCATATCCTGGATCTCTTCCATCGCCTGGTTGATCCCCTTCCCCGTATCGCTGTAATACAGCTTGATCGCGGACTGGATCTGCTCCGGCGGCGACACCACGGCATCCACATCGCATTTCAGCACATAACGGACGGAATCCAGCGTGGTCAGATCGGTCGGATCCCCGATCGCAATGGTCAGCACATCGTCGTGTTTCATGACCGGGATGACATGGTATTGATCGACTACTTCTTTCGGAACCGACTCGATCACTTCCGCCGGGATTTTATAGGTATTCAGATCCAGGGTCTCCATGCCGTACTGCTGTGCCAGCATCTGCAGCATTTCGTTCGGATCCACATATTTCAGTTCCTGCAGGGCCTGGATGATATTCTGCGAACCTTCGCTGGCCGCGACTTTTTCCCAGCCTTCCGATACCTGCTCTTCGGTCACCATCCCGTTTTCCAGGAGCAATTCCAATATAAAATCGTAATTTTGCGCCATCGATCAACCTCGTTTTCGCTGTATTTACATTATTTCATTATGAAACATAAACTGTTTTACCGATTTTTCAAGTCGTTTTTTCGCTTTCTGCATGATTTAACGGCTTTTTTTCCGTAAAAACGTTGACCCGGCCCTTCGGAACGACACACAAGCCAGGCCATGACGCGAAAGCCGCGGGAAACGCGAACTGACACGGACCTGCACAGACAAACCCGGACTCTCCCGGACAATCGTGAAAGACCTGCCATGACGCGAGATCTCGAATCTTCACTTCGTCTCCCGGCTCCGCCGCCCTTTTCTCTTTCATATTTCATATTTCATATTTTTTTTGAAGTCCGGTGTAAGATTGCTGAAAAACTCCCGTATATTACGACAATGGAAGAATTCCAGGTGCGTCAATATATTCCGATTATTTTGCACGACAGGGTTGACATTTGCGAAAAGATGTGTTATTGTAACGACGGAAATCAGAAGAAAGGATTCTGTTATTCGAGAGTTATGATTTAACATAGTTTTTTTGCAAATAGTTAGTATCTGCAAGAACGGTTCTGTCACAGAAAACGCCAATTTCATAGACGGAAATCACCCGCTGCTTGTCAGATACGCCAGCAATGGCGTACTCTGTCTGCATGGGTGATTGGGTGTATTGGCGTACCTCTGTGACAATGTAGTCGGGGTACGCCTTTTTTCGTGCCCCGACCGGAAGATAAACAAACGGAAAACAGGAAAGGAACAGGGAAATGGGTTCTTCTTACGAATTGGGAAAAGACGTTGCGGCATGGGCTATGAAACACCCCAAGTGGGCGGTCATCATCCTGATCATTATCGTCATTGCGATCCTAATTTACAAATCCATGAGCTGAATGGACCGCGCTGATTCCGGCATGTCTGCCGGGCGCGTTTCAGAATAAACACAAATTGAGGGAGATCCCCTCGGAAAGGAGCCTCAAATGGCTTACAAGAAACCCCAGATCGTCGCGAAAGCGTCCGCCAAAAAGTCCTACGTCGCCGGTTGCCCGGAGAAAACACCTGAGTCTAGAAGCTGTTTCCCCCACAACACCGCCTGCATGTGCGGCCCGCTGAACTGACAGTAGAACTGCTGTAAGTTCACAGCCGGTCTGCAGCAGATTCGCCGCAGACCGGCATTCAACAACACGAAATAGAGGAAAAAAGAAAAATGCCATTTCCGGATTTCAGCGATATCGAACAGCGGATTCAACACAATTACCCCAACGTGGATCTTACTTACAACTGGAAGTGGCCGCCGGAAGGACAAAAAATCCTTTGCTTCCTGATGGATCCGATGGATCAGTTAGACAAAGCGCAGATTACAGAAAAATTATTTCAAAAATTTCATGATGCGCTGAAAAATGCTGTCGAAACCCAAGATCAATCACGCGTCAAAAAAATCATCAGGCTGATTGTTGTCAACTGGGGAGGAATCAAAGGGAATGCCGATTCGACCATTGATAGATATGCAATGGATTTGATTGGCAACACTTTACTGAATGATATAAGTAACGGCATTGCATCGAAGAGCAAGATTCTTGCGGCATGGGATCCGGACCAATATTACATTTACGACTCCAGAGTGGCAATCGCTTTGCAGAAATTATATTTGGACCAATATAAATTTAAAATTCCGACTCCGAATACGGGAAACAATAAGGCCAAGAAGAAAAAAATCAATGAAACAATCCGCAAATTGACACGACAAACAGCAGACAATGCAGAAGCAGTTGATTATCTCAATTTCTGTGCAGGACTGAGGAATACAGGAAGAGGCAGCGAGTGGGAAAAGAAGCTGTTCATGCTGGGCGGATACATTGAACAGCACGGACTGGCATGAAACTGCATTATTCATCACAAACTTTCGTTCGTCATCTGGGGAATGAAACGCTGCTGTGGCACAAGCGGAACAGCGCGTGCATGATCCTGGAGGATGCGGAACCGTTCCTGCGGCATATCGGGTGGGAACCGAAACCGGAAGAGGAGATCCTTGTGCAGCTGGCGGCGCAGTTCGGAATGAAACCGGACGAGATCCGGGATGATTTCGAAGAGTTCATGGCGCCGCTGACGGCGAACGGACTGGTGAAATGCGAAGGGAAAGAGCAGACAAAACCAGCCAAAACGAATGTCCCAGAGAAAAGTCATTCGGCCGGGGGAACGGAACAGCCTGAAGGGTGGACGCCGCTGGGAAGTTTCTTCGAAAAACATCACATTCCGGCGGAATTTCATATCGACCTGACGAGCGCATGCACGGAACGGTGCGTGCATTGCTACATCCCGGATTATACCAACCGTTTTCTGGATTACGGATTGGTCTGCAAGGCCTTGAAGGAATACAAGGAACTGGGAGGACTGACGGTGCATCTGTCGGGCGGGGAGTGCATGATGCACCCGCGGTTCGACGATATCCTGAAATTCTGTAAAAATGAAAATATCAACATCATTATCTTATCGAATCTGACGCTGTGCGGCGGGCGGAAGATCGAACTGCTGAAGGAGATCGACCCGCAGTTCGTGAATGTCTCGCTTTACAGTATGGAACCGGAGATCCACGATGCGGTGACGACGCTGCCGGGGAGCTGGAAACGGACGATGGGGGCGATCCTGAAATGCGAAGAAGCGGGGATCCATATCCGTCTGGCGGCGCCGGCGCTGAAGGAGAACCGGGAGAGTTTTCCGGCGCTGGCGGAATTCGCGAAAGCGCACCGCATGCACCTGGTGCCGGACCTCAACATTTTCCCGCAATGCGACCATGACAGTTCTAATATGGAACATGCGCTGTCGGCTGCGGAACTGGAAATACTGCTGCGGGAAAACAGGGAGCTTTTCCGCAAGGAATATGCGGCGGAAAATCCGGGACCGGATGAAAAGGTCTGCGACATCGGGAAAGCGCGGATCTGTCTGGACAGCCGGGGAAACTATTATCCGTGCGACGGGACGCACGGTCTGATTTTGGGGACGGTGCGTGACCAGACCTTGTCCGAGGTCTGGAACGGAGAAAAAATGAATGCGCTGCGGGCATTGCGGAACCGGGATTTTCCGGGCTGTGCGGAATGCTCCAACCGGCGTTTCTGCAAGGTATGTCCGGCGCACAATTTCAATGCCGCTGGCGACATCCGGCAGCACAGTCCGGTCCAGTGCGCCCGAGCGGCGGTGATCAAACGAATTTACGGGGAGTGAAACAATGCTGCTTCAGTTGTCGAAAAACAGTTTTGTCCGCCAATACGGGGAGTTCACCTACATCATGAGCCGGATCTCGCTTTATGACGAGATGTTTTCGGGAGCGGAAGTGTTCATGCGGTGGATCACGCGGGAACCGCGGGAGAAAGCGGAGATCCTGGAAAACATCTGTGCGGTCTACACGGGCGCGGACCGGGCGGAGATCGCGGCGGACTTCGACGAGTTCCTGAAACCGCTGCTGGAGCGGAAAGTGATCCTGTCGGGGGAGACGCCCGGGGAACTGGCGGCGCAGGAGGAATCGTTCAGTTACGATGTGGACGATCCGAAAACGCTGAAAGATACGGTCGCGATCAGCCGGGAGGAAGCGGAATTTCTGCCGCAGAACGTGCTGGGGAAATATTTTCAGGAGCATCCGACGATCTTCCGGCTTCAAATGGACATCACGCAGGCGTGCACGGAACGGTGCGTGCATTGCTACATACCGGAATACAATCCGGTGTTTCTGCCGTTCGAAAAAATCAAGGAGATCCTGGACGAGTTCCGGGCGATGGGAGGGCTGGATCTGACGCTGTCGGGCGGGGAGTGCATGATGCATCCTGATTTTGATAAAATCGTGCGTTATGCGCGGGAAAAAGACCTGATCGTGGGGGTGCTGTCCAACTTGACGCTGTGCGACGACCGGAAGATCAGGCTGCTGCAGGAAACGGAATCGACGGTGCAGGTGTCGCTTTACAGCATGGACCCGGAGATCCACGATGCCATCACCCGTCGGAAGGGTTCGTGGGAGAAGACGAAAAGCGCGATCGAAAAGATCCGGGAAGCGCAGATCCCGTGCCGGATCTCGTGTCCGACGATGAAATCGAACTTCCGCGGATACATGGACGTCATCAATTACGCCCGGAGCCTGAAGATGTCGGCGCAGACGGATTTCATCATCATGGGGAAGATGGACGGGGACTGCAGCAACCTTTCCTGCCGTCTGGACCTGGCGGAATCGGAAGAGCTGCTGAAGGACATCATCTTCAAGTCGGTCCCGATGAACAGCGAATATTTCGACCCGTCGAAAAAAGACGAGATGCTTTCCGACGAGGAGTGGATGGCGAACAAAGTCTGCGGGGCGGTGATCGACAGCATGTGCATCGACGCGGAAGGGAACTATTATCCGTGTCCGGCGTTCGGCAGCTATATTCTGGGAAACTGCTACAGACAATCACTGTCGGAGGTGTGGCTGAAATCGCCGGAGACGCTGAAACTGAGGAATGTCCGGGGACGGGATTTCCCCAAATGCGTGAAATGCAAGGACCGGAATTACTGTTCGGTCTGCATGTGCCGGAACATCAACGAAACGGGAGATATATTCACACCGGCGGAACATTTCTGCAAGGTGGCGGAAATCAACCATAAACTGGTGGATCAGCAACAGGAAGCGAGGATGAAAAAATGATCTGCGACGCGCATGTCCATGTCGGCTATTTTCAAAGGAAGGGTTATGACCGGCCCTTTTACTATACGCCGAAAAGAGTATCGTCCATCCTGAAACGCTGCGGAGTGGAAGAGTTCATCTTTTCTTCCAGTTCGTCGCATTTCGGGGTGACGGACATCGAAAGTCTCCATAACGAAGCGGCAGAAACGAAAAAAGAGTTCGGACGGGGAGCCCATGCGTTCTGCTGGCTTTCGGGTCCGATGTTCGAAACGGACCGCGGGCTGAAATTTCTGGACCGGGGCATCTACGACGGAGTGAAACTGCACGAACTGGAAACAAAATGGAGCACGCGGCCGAAAGACCTGGATTATATCCTTTCGGTGCTGGAAGAACGGGATGTTCCGGTGCAGTTCCACACCGGCGAGGATCCGGGGTGCTATCCGGGCGATTATCTGCCGTATGTGAAGAAACATCCGAAACTGCGGGTGGATTTTGCCCATTGCCGTCCGGGCCAGGCGACGATCGACGCCATGAAAGAATGTCCGAACCTTTACACGGACACGGCGTTCATGCCGCCGGAACGGATCGAGCTGCTGGAAGCGAACGGCGTGGCGGACCGGGTGATGTTCGGAACCGACCTGCCGGTGATGCAGTGTTATTACGACGTGCAGCTGACCGCCTATTACCGGAAAGTGCTGAAAGAGTTTCTGAAAATCGCGTCGGACGGGATCATGTCCGGCAATTTCAGGAAATTTTTAAGACTTAAATGAAAACCGCTTCAGCGCAGGACGCGGAACATGGGACGGGAACAGGAAACTGACAAGACTCTGCCGGTCAGGGAAATCGCTTATATAGCGCTGACGCCGCTGGGGGATGTGATCTGCTGCATGAACCAGCTGGAACATCTCAAAAAGCTCTACGCGCCGTGCCGGATAACGGTCTTCGCCATTCCGCTCATCGCCGAACTGATGAAAAATTCGGCATGGGCGGATGAGGTCGTCACGTTGAAAGGCGGGATTCACGGCGATCTGGACCTTTCCGAATTCGTTGCACCGGAGACGGAATTCGACGCGGTATTCAATCTGGCGTATCATCCGGTCTATCTGGAACTGCAGGACAAACTGAAATGCAAAAAGCGTTACGGTTCCGAATGCAGTCTGATCACCGAAGAGATGTGCCGGAGCCATTTTGACAAATGGGTCTGCGAGGAATACTGGGACAACGTGACGCTGAAAAAATACCGGACGGTCTGCGAACAGATGGCGGAACCGATCCGGCTGGCCGATCCGGATTTCAATTATGTATATCCGACGCTGACTCCGGAAACCTACCGGCTGGAAGCGTATCCGGGCGTCCTGCCGAAAAAATTCGTGCTGTTCCTGCCGGGTACGAGCTGGATCGGGAAATACTGGCCGGTCGCCAAGTATCTGGCTGTAGCGAAAACCCTGAAAGCCGCAGGAGTGGAAGCGGTGTTCGCCATCGGCCCGCAGGACCGCTGTCTGATGCCGGAGTTGACAAGAAGCGGCTATCCCGTGCTGGATACCCTGCCCTTCGCGCAGCTGGCGGATGTGGTCAACCGGGCGGAACTGATTATCGGCAACGATTCGGGCCCGATGCACTTCGCCGCGGCATTTCACCGCAAAACGATCCACATCATCGCCAGCGGATCGGCCTTTAACTGGTATCCCTACGAGGAGCCGGTCCATTCGCTGATCATGCCGGATTGCGCGGACGAAAAGAAATGCGACGCGTGTCAGAAACTCTGCATCGGCAGTATTTCCGTGAAACAGGTGGTGTGCAAACTCTTTGAAAAACTGGAACTGCCGCAGCCCCGTTTCCGCCAGGTCGCCTTTCTGATGCAGGACCGGATCGGCGATTCGCTGGTGAATATCAACAACATCGAAGAAGCGGTCCGGTTCTATGCACCGTGCGAAATCACCGTTTTTGAATCGAAAGGCATGCTGCCGTTTTTCCGGGATTATGCGTTTGCCGATCACTGCGTTGAATATCAGGGGGATAAAACCGTTCTCCCGGACCGGGAATATGATGCGGTGTTCAATCACCGGTATGGCGGAGAATCCGCCGCTCTGATCCGGAAAATGAAATATGTCCGGGCATACGGATATGAAAACACCGAGATCCCGGAAAAAGTGTGCCGGGAAATCTATAACGGGGGCTGGCTGTCGCTCACGATGTGGGATGACGAGCAGTTACGCTACCATACCAGCGTAACGGAACAGGGTTCCAGCCTGTTCCGTCTGGCGGAAAAAGATTACCATTGCCAGCATCCGGTTCTGGCGGGAAACCAGCTCTGCATCGATTTTGAAAGAGTTAAGGAGCGCTATGATTTCCCGCGGAACGGCGTTCTGCTGGTGCCGGGCGGCAGTTACAAGGGGAAAAAATGGGATCTGCAGAATTATCTGAAACTGGCGGCTGACTTGCATCGGGCGGGACGTGAACCGGTTTTCCTGCTGGGGCCGGATGAAGCAAACGATGTCGATGCGATCCGGAACGCCGGATGGAAAACCGCCTGCGGCGCCGCCCTTTCCGATATTGCCGGTTTGGCTTCCATGTGGGGGCCCGAAAGGATTTTCGCGGTCGGTAATGACACCGGGGTCATGCACTTGCTTAAAATGCTCGACTGCCGGACTGTTACATTGTCCGCCGGGGATGCCCGTCTTACCTGGCATCCGTATGATCAAAGCCGCCATAAAATCATCTTTCCGGAATGTTCGGATTACGGGAAATGCAGGAATTGCAACACCTGGAACTGCATGGAACTGATTCCGTTCGAACAGGTCCGCGATGAAGCACGGGCATGGGTGCAAGGGGGTAAAGAAAGACAAGCATAAGAGGAGAAGGACCGCCCGCATTGCTCACTTAAAGATTGCGGAAAACCGGAAGCGTGGCCAATGATCCGTGAGCCCGCTCTGCGGACTTTAAGCAGAAAGCTTGTGACTTGCAGTTTGTGTCTTGCAGCTTGAAACTTTTTCAACTTTTTTTCAGGAAACTGTCAGAATTGGGAAAAAATGCCGTATATGAGGGATGAAACGATCGGAACGATCCAACATCAGCAACCCCAAAAGGAGGATGAAACATGAAGATTTCATTGGCTAAAGCTTTCAAGGAAAGATCTCGTCTCAATCAGAAAATCATGGAGACACTGAGCCTCATCAAAGAAGAAAATTCCCAGATTGAAGGAGGAGTCAGAAGTATTGACATCAGGGAAAAATATCAGGAGTTCCATGATCTCTCAGAAAAACTGATCAGACTGAAACAGGCCATCAGCCATGCCAATGCAGGCATCAGTGACAAGCTGGTGGAACTGGCTGAAGTCAAACACCTCCTTTCCAGAGTGAGGGAAATTCCCGTCAAGGAAGGGAAACAGCCCAGGGGAGTATCCTCTCTGGATGACAGGGTTTACACTTCTGAAATCAAAAAGGGAGAAATCACCAGTGAAATGGAAGCTCTCCAGCAGAGGATCAATACACTGCAGGATGAGATAGATGAATTCAACGCCCAAACTCGTTTTGAGTTTGAGTTTTGAATAATCCTGACAGGGAGTGAAGTGATTTGGCCGCTTCGGCGGCCCGCTTAACTGAAGGATGTCGCCTGACACAAGCTAGTACTCCTCAGATTGTAAAATTAAGTACGGCGTCAACGCGGCATCTTTCACCCAAAAACTCAAAAATCAAAATTTAGCTTTGTCACTTCACACTCTGTCAGGTCGGGAGTCCGGGGAAACCCGGCTCCCGTTTTGCACGAAAACAATAACGGGAACCTCGGTTCCGTGAAAATATAACAGGCGGGAATCAGGAAAATGGATGGTTTTGAAGAACTGGATCAGTTCCATCAGGAATTTGACATGGAGGAACTGCTGCCCTCGAGTGAGAAAGACTATACTGTCAAACGACTGTCCATGGAAACGATACTGATACAAATTGCATTAATATCCAATGACTTGGAGCTGGCATTTGTGCATGCCAATCTGGCCTGGGCCTGCGCCAAGGCTTTAGGAGCCGTGGCAAAGCGGGAAGGAAACAGATCCGGCAGGATCATCTACGGCAAACTCGAAGAACAACTGGATGATCTGCGGGACCGGATCTTGAACAGCGACAGACTCGAAACACAGAAGAATCATTTTCTGGAGCAGCTGAACAGAATGTCACTTTCCGATTGTCTGGAGCGGGCGCTCTCGGGGACTGCCGGTTCGGCTCCCGATCCCGATCCCGATTCCGATTCCGATCCCGATCCCGATTCCGATCCCGCCGCGGAAGAAAAGATTCGCGTGGAAAAACCGAAAGTCCGGATGGACGACGTGGCGGGCATGGAAGATGTGAAAGAGCAAATCCGTCTGCGGATGATCGAACCGGTGCGCAACCCGGAGGAAGCACGGAAACACGGGCTGAAAACGGGCGGCGGCATCCTGCTCTACGGACCGCCGGGAACAGGAAAAACCTTCATTGCCAAAGCGGTTGCCGGGGAACTGGATCTGCCGTTCTTCTCGATCACGGCGGCGGATATTTTCGGGAAATACGTCGGCGAATCGGAAAACAACATCCGGGATTTTTTCAAAACCGCCCGGAAATACCCGCTGTCGGTGGTGTTCATCGACGAACTCGAAAGCATCTTCCAGAAACGTTCGGAAATGGTCCATGAGACCACGCAGAAGGTCATCTCGGTCATCCTGCAGGAACTGGACGGGGTCCGTGACAACCGGAACCCGATGCTGCTGCTCGGCGCAACCAATGCGCCGTGGCTGATCGACGAGGCGTTCATGCGCACCGGCCGTTTCGACGTGAAGGCCTACGTGGGACTCCCCGACGAGGAAGCGAGGCGGAAAATCATCGGCAACAGTTTCCGGGACGTTGCATATCCGGTGGATCCGGATGCGGTCGATTTCATGGCGGCCCGGACGGACGGATTCAGCGGAGCGGACCTGACCGGGATCGCGCAGAAAATCAAACAGACCGCTTTCGACCGGAGAATGACCCGGTATTCCCTGCCGCTGTTTCAGGAATGTCTGCAGAATGCCGTCCCGACCGGATGTGCGGAAATCATGGAAAAGATCGCCGCCTGGGAACGGGCCAACGAAATCACCCGTCCGCAGCCGTCGGCAAGCCGTCCGAAAAAAGCTGCCGACCCCAAACCTGCGGTTTCCCTGGCCGGGAACCATCGCCCGGCAGCGGAAACGAAACGGGAAAAACCGGAAACGACTGCCGCGGGCAGTCTGGATCATGGACATGAAGGGCCGTTGCGAGAAATCGCACTGGAATTTTCCCGGCAGCCGATCCTGAATATCGACAAGCTGCGCGAAATGACGGAAAAGGCATGTGCCTATTACCGCGGGATCGGCGAACTGGACAACATCAGACGATGCCGTTTCATGCTGAGCAGCAGTCTTTATTTTTCCGCCATCGCCAACCGGGACAAATGGAGCCGGGACAACCGGTATTTCCAATGGATGACCGAAGCGGAGGACAACGGCAATTTTGCTGCCGCCGGCCAGTTCATGGAAGAGATCGGCTGCCGCAAACAAAAAGACGGTTCCTGGTCCCGCTGGACCGTCTCCGATGAGCAATTGATCAAAATGGATTTCGCAACTCCGCCTTTTGTTTTCTGTTTTAAGGATCACATCTTCAGTATTCCCGCCGTGCCGAGCATAAAGGCAATGCTGGAGGATTTTTCCGAAAAAATCAGGAAAGGAAACGAAGCGGAAAAATGGTGTTCTTCCGTCAACAGCTGCTGCGGCATCGGCTGCAAAGAATGCATCCTCTGTTCCAATGTCGGAAAAGCGGAACTGAAAATCGAAGCCTTTCTGCTTTTCATGGCAATTCTGGGAATGGTAGATACCGGGAGGAACCGCCACAAGGACGGAGAATGATCGGAATCGGAAATCAGTGTGATATCATGAATCATCACGTGTTGAGATGATCCAGCTCAACGGACCGGGAATTCACGGATGATTTTTTCTCCAATGCAAACCAACAGGGATTTTTCTTGATTTTCGAACGGAACGGTGATAGATTTCCGGAAAAATCCCGTATATAAGAAAAACAGGAGGACGAGCAATGAGTCTGATGACATTCTACAACAAGCGGAAACGCGAACGGTTCGCCCTATGCGAGCATCGACAAGCGCGGAAATGATTTCTATGTGTACAACACCGGCAACGCCAACGGATCCCCGTATTTCTCCTACCGCAGGAGAAGAGACTGCACGGAATGTTACCCGAACGGCAATATGGGCGGCTGTCCGACGACTTTTTTCCGGTTCATCGGAAACCGGGTGGAATACTATAACAACGGGAACGGAAACGGCTCGCCGGTTTACAGCATGAGAGTCGGCAGGGACTGGGTCGAAGTCTATCCAAACCCGAACTGTGCCAGCTCGCCGAACTGGTATTTCCGGAAACACGGCTCGCTGATCGAATTTTTCAGCAACGGGAACGGAAACGGCTCGCCGATATTTTCCATCGCCAGGGTGGAAGATATCCATGACATCATTGAAGGAGCTTTCTTCGGTTTTGTGATCGGATTCCGATAAGCATGCGGCAAGATATCATGATGCCGCAGATGCGGCTTGCGAAGACCCCGATCAAGAAAAAATAAGAAATCGAATGCGGAATCTTGCTTTTGACCCGATGGAGTGTATATTGGCATGAAAACAGGAAGGACCAATATGAGCGCTTTTCCATCGACCCATAAAACCATGCTGGAAAAAATCCAGACCGGCGATGAAGTATCGTGGCAGGAATTCTACGACCGGTATTCGCCCGTCGTCTTTCAGGCCGGCGGAAGTTACGGACTGACAACCGATGAATGCAAGGACCTGCTCCAGAATATCATGCTCAAATTCTTCCAGCATGACCTGGTCATGAAATATGATTCGAAACGCGCCCGGTTCCGCACGTATTTCAATCAGATCCTCTGTTCCTGCATCTATGATTGCCTGAGGGAGAAACAGCAGCGCTCGGGTGAAATCCTCTCCGACAAGATCCCGGAAGCGCCCGTGCCGGCCGAAGCCGATGACATGTTTCTGGACGAATGGCGCAAACAAATGCTGCAGGAAGCGCTCGACCGTCTCCGCAATCAGGTGAAACCGGAAACGTTTCTGGCATTCCATCTGACCGCGTTCCAAGGAAAAAGTGCGAAAGAAACCGCGGATTTCCTCAAGCTGGACATCAATCAGGTATATGTGGCGAAAAGCCGTTGCATCACGCATCTGCGGGAAATCATTGCCGAAATCAACCGGGACGATCCGAATCTGAAATTAGAGATGAAAGATGAAAGATGAGATTTCGCAACCTCCTTACCACTCCGTATTAATCCGTACCACTCCGTAAAAAAATTCAACCGAATGAAATCTGAAAATATGACCGAATGAAACAGGAAATCATTGATTCCATTCTGGACGGCTATAAACTGCTGGAAGAAACCGGTTCCGGTTCCTGCGGGACGGTTTATCTGGCGGAAAATCTCATCTCGGGCGAACGCTTCGCCTTGAAAATGTTTCCGGAACAGGGCAGTCTGGCGGAACGCGAACTTCAGGCCGTGAAGCTGTATCAGAAAATCGAACATCCAAACCTGATCCGGATCCATCATGTCGGGCAAACGGACAGACAGCTGTTCTACACGATGGACTGGTGCGAAAGTCCGCTGGCCGGACGGAAAATACCGCCGGACGAACTGCTTCCGATGGCCAAAAAACTGACGGGAGCCCTGGCGGAACTGCATAAACACGGGCTGATCCACCGGGACATCAAACCGGACAATATCTTCTTCCGGAACGGGGAAATCGTGCTGGGGGATATCGGACTGGTCACGCGCGGAGAAAACGCCACCTTTGCCGGTTCGCCCGGCTTCCTTGCGCCTGCCCTGCTGAAAGGACAGACCGCCCCGAATGAATATACCGACTGTTACGCACTGGCCAAAACACTTTACTGTGCGCTGTCCGGACAGCAGCCGGGAAAATTTCCGTATTACGACGGCGAACTTTCCGACGCGGCATCCGTGATTTTGCGGGCCGCCATCGCCGTCTGCGGAGATGAACCGGAAATCCATGACACGGCGGAACTGATGGATTTTCTGAACGGTCAGCTGCCCGCACCGCGCCGGACCCGGAAATATCTGCTGCCGGCAATCCTGACCGCGGCCGCGCTGCTGGCGATCCCGTTCCTGCTCCTGCTCCGTTCTCCTGCGCATACTGTCCCGGCCGAACGTGCCGAATCGGCTCCGGCAGTCAAACCAGCGGATATCAAACCGGAAAAGCAAATACCGAAAAAAGAAGAGATCCCGGATTTTCCGAAAGTCCGCCGCAGTTATTCCACGCTGAGCCTGGCGGAATACAACCGTCTGGCGGAGGCAGGAAACCTGCGCGAATATGCTTCGGAAACCGACCGGACCGGAGACTGGTTTGCATTTCTGGACTGGCTGAAACAGCATCAGGCGGACCGCGTTTTCCGGGAGAAATTGGAAACCTGGCTGAACTCGATCCCCGATCCGGAAAAACGGAATGGATGCCGTAAATTCTATGAGGGATTATGCACAAGCGGAGTCGGCGCCGACACTTTGACCCTTTACCGTGATCCAGAACGGATGGAACTCTGGCAGCGGGCCGGGATCGAATGGGAACGGAACCGCAAATGGAAAGCTCTGGAAGAACTGCTCCATCGTGAAAAAAACGGAAAGGATCCGGGACCGAAAATTCTCCGGAAGATGGCGGAAACGGACCGTTTCCTGCAGTTTTTCGGAGTGGAACAGCGGGAATGGCTGACGCTCCGGAACGAGGCAACGATGATCCGCAGCCGGAAGGATGCGAAACTGCAGCAGGAATACCGCCGCGCAACGGAAAAATACGTTCGGCAGCGGGAAGCTTTTCTGGACTGGTTCAGATCCGCAGTAAAACCATGAACATCCGGAAACAGAATTCAGTGCCAGATCTCGGGACGGTTCTGTTTCAACGCTTTCCGGATCCGGAGATAATCGGGACAATATTTCGCCACTTCCTGCCAGAACCGGACGGAATGATTCATCTCCCGCGTATGGCATAATTCGTGGATCAGCACGTAACGCACTTCTTCAGGCTGCAGAAAGAGCATCTGGGCATTGAGGGAAATATCCCGTGCCCGGGAACAGCTGCCCCACCGTCCGCGCTGAAACCGGATCGACACCTTGCCGAGCCTGAAACCATGTTCCGCAGCCAGGCGAGCGAGCATCGGTTCCAGGACCTGTCCCGCTTTCCGGATCAGATAACCGGTCAGCGCTTCATGCACGGGACCGGGATCGAGCACTTTGCCGGTCACCTGGATGGCCCCGTCCTCTTCCCGGACACCGAGCCAGCAGACATTATGCCAATGATAGCGGATCGGAAAATGCTCGCCCGTGACGGGGAAGGTGAACTCCGTCGGAAAAACCGCACGTTCCGGCGCTTTTCTGCGGGCGCGCAGCGAAAGTTTGAACAGAGTCCGTTCGATCCACGGCAGACTGGTCCGGACGAATTCCTCCATGGCGGCGCGGGAGGTCCGGCGGGGCAAAGTGACGGTCAGAACTCCTTCAAGGGAAAGGGTCATCCGCATCCGGCGCGCCCGGTCGGAATATTTGACCGTGACCGGGATCGAGCGGTCATGCGCCAGAAGCAGTCTGCCGTCGGAAATGCCGCCGATCATGATGACCTCAGATCAAGGTTGACCCGTACTGCAGGAAAGTGCCGTCGGCGATCGCCTGACGGATCTCCTTCATCAGATTCATGAAATAGGCAATATTGTGGATCGAAAGCAGACGGACACCGAGGATCTCATTGACATTGAGCAGATGCCGGATATACGCCCGCGAAAAATTGCGGCAGGCGTAGCAGGAACACTTTTCGTCGATGGGACCGAAATCCTCGCGGCATTTGGCGGCTTTGACGGCGAGCTGGACGCCGCCCGTGACGAAAGCGGTGCCGTGACGCGCCAGACGGGTCGGCATCACGCAGTCGAACATGTCGATGCCGCGTTTGACACCCTCGTAGATCTGTCTCGGCGTCCCGACTCCCATCAGGTATCGGAGTTTGTTTTCGGGCAGGAGATGGACCGTCCAGTCCATGGCCTTGAGCATGTATTCTTCCGTTTCGCCGACGCTGACGCCGCCGATGGCATAGCCGTTGAAATCCAGCGAGGTGATGAATTCCGCAGACCGTTCGCGCAATTCCTGATAGACCGATCCCTGCACGATGCCGAACATCTGCTGTCCGTCATTCAGCGGCTGTTCGCGGGAAACGCTTTCCCAGCGGTGGGTCAGATTCAGTGATTTTTCGGCGTCTTTGAAAGAACACGGATACGGCGTGCATTCATCGAACGCCATGACGATATCGGAATTGAGGGCTCGCTGGACCGCGGCGGATTCTTTGGGCCCCAGGAAAAACCGGGTGCCGTCGATATGCGAGGCGAATTCCACGCCGTCGGGTTTCATTTTGCGCAGACCGGCGAGACTGAACACCTGAAAACCGCCGCTGTCGGTAAGGATGGGATGATGCCAGGCGGCGAACTGATGCAGTCCGCCCGCGCGGCTGATCAGTTCCGGACCCGGACGCAGCAGCAGATGGTAGGTATTGCCGAGAATGATCTGGCATTCCAGTTCTTCGAGTTCGCGCGGCGCCATGGCCTTGACGGTGCCGCGGGTGCCGACCGGCATGAAGACCGGAGTCTGAATGGTGCCGTGCGCAGTTTCCAGAGAACCGAGCCGCGCGGCACATTCGGGAGATTTATACTTCAGGGTAAAATGGGAATCGCCGTCTCTCATCGCAAAGCAAACATCCCATCCAGAACAGCTTGGATTTTCGCGTCATCGGCACCCAGCGCGGCGGCGATCCGGGCGCCGAATTCGAAGGAGACGCCGGGACCTTTTCCGGTAACGATCCTGTCATCGCATTCCGTACGTGCACCGGTGTAAACCAGATCGGAAAGTCCCTGATTGGTGCCGGGATAACCGGTCATTTTTCTGCCTTTGGAAAGACCGGCCCGTTCGAGCACGATCGGCGCGGCGCAGATGGCGGCAACCACTTTTCCGGCGCGATGCATCTGCTGCAGCGCCGCAATGACCGCTGCACTGTCCCGCAGATTGGTCGCACCGGGCAGTCCGCCGGGCAGCACCAGGGCATCGGTCTGACCCAGGTCGACTTCTTCGAACAGCAGATCGGTCTGGACGCGAGTACCCGCGGAACTGGTCACGACGGGAGAATCCAGCCCGGCCAGACGGACTTCGAAACCGACACGTTTCAGGACGTCGGCCGTGCCGACCGCTTCCGTTTCCTCAAACCCGGGGGCGAGAATAATGACGATGGTCTTGGTGTTCATCTTTACGGATCCTTCATTTTTTATCGAGGTAAGAGTCCTGCACGATCTTCTGCTGATCGCGCAGATATTCGATCACTTCGCGGGAAGTGGACAATTCATCGGGATAATGTCCGAGTTCATCGGGCTGGAGGGGATCGGCGCCGCGGGCAATCAGCAGCTTGACCGCATCCAGATTGTTTTCAATCGCCGCCCAATGGAGAGGCACCCGACCTTTGCCGAGCAAGCCGTTGCGGACCAGAATACGGTAGAAACCGTGGACCTGCATGATCCTGGTGCCTTTGAGGACCAGGGAGAGACTGCGGTTGAGGGGAGGACGGCGGTCGAGCAGGCTTTCCATGACTTTCAGGTCATTGCCTTTGATGGCGGAATGCATGATCATCAGGTTGAGCGCCGGTTTTTCACGGAGATCGGGAATCAGGTCGATCAGATAAAGAGCGGCATCGGTATGCTTCAGTTCCGCGGCGTGCATGGCGGCGATCTTCAGGTTCTGGTCTTCCATCATGGGATCGGCGCCGGAAGAAACCAGCATCCGGCAGGCGGCAAGTGTATTTTTATCTGCTTCGGCGGCATGCATCAAAGCAGTGCGGCCCATGGAATCTTTTGCATTGACCTTGGCCCCGACGTCGATCAGTTCCTCCATGATCTTGAGATTGCCCATGCGGGAAGCATCCATCAGAGGCGAGCGTCCGTAAGCTCCGGCGGCATTGACATCCGCACCGGCCTTCAGCAGCACCTCGACACATTTGATACGGTTCTGGCTGGCGGCAACATGCAGCGGGGTGCTGCCGCGCTTGCCGCCGCGCCGGATGTCGGCCCCGTATTTGAGCAGTGTCTGCACGTGATCGGGACGGTCGAGCAGAATGGCCATGACCAGCGGAGTCCCGCCGTTCTTCAATTCCATATTCGGATCGGCGCCGCGTTTCAGCGCATTCTCGAACGCCTGGTCGTTCATCTTCTTTTTCCGGTCCAGGCGAAAAGAATCTTCCAGCTGGCGGTCCGTCATCAGATGGGAGGAACAGGCGCCTGCCAGGGAGCAGATCAGGACCCCGGCCGAGACAACTAGCAGCGGAAATTTCATGATTTATTCCTTCTCTTTTGTGCGGACGAACGGAGCTGTCCGCAGGCCGCACTGGATTCAAAACCTTTTTCCACCCGTACTGTTACCGGGATTTGCAGCATTTTCAAGGTGTTTTCGAATTTTTTTATGATTTCTTTCGAAGGCCGTTCGAAAGCGCCGTTGGCTTTGTTGTAGGGAATGAGGTTGATTTTGGCATTGGCGTCGCGTGCCACCCGGGCCAGTTTCGTTGCCTGTTCGGTGGAATCATTGACCCCGGCCAGCAGGACATATTCGAAAGTGAGCAGACGTCCGGTCGCGGCCTTATGAAGCTTGCAGGCCTCGACGATCTCGCGGATATCGCGGCGGAATTTGCCGGGGATGAGCAGTGCACGGGTCTTGTCGTCGCCGCCGTGGAGAGACACGGCCAGATTCCATTGCCGTCCGTGGCGTGCCAGTTCCCTGATCCCGGGCGTCCAGCCGCTGGTGGAAATGGTGACCCGGCGCGCCGCCAGCGCAATGCCGTCCGGATTGCAGATCGTTTCCAGCGCGGCGATCAGATTGGTCAGATTCAGCATGGGTTCACCGATCCCCATGATCACCACATTATCCGGCGCCTTTCCGATCGTGCGGCAGCAGAGCAGGTATTGTTCGATGATCTCGCCGGCGTGAAGATTGCGGACGAATCCGGCGGCGCCGCTGGCACAGAATGCGCAGCGGACCGGACAGCCGACCTGGGTGGACAGACAGAAGGTGGTCCGTCCGTCCAGCGCTCCGAGAATGGCGCATTCGATGGTTTCGCCGTCAGCCAGAGAGAGCAGCAGTTTGCGGGAACCGTCAGCACATTCCTCTTCTTTTTCGATATGGACGGCAGCACATTGGAAAGCATCGGCAAGTTTTTCCTTGACCGCAGCGGAAAGATTGGTCATGGCGGCGGGATCGGTCACATATTTTTTGACGATCCAGCTGTATATCTGACCAGCCCGATAAGCGCTTTCGCCGGCGGCCAGGATGAAATCCTTCAGCTGTTCCGGAGAGGCCGCCGCAAGAAACGGTTTGTCCGCAGCCTCAGAAGCGCATGTTCCGGATGTCGTGTTCAGATCCTTCTTTTCGGCCATTGAGAACTCCTTTCCACATATAAAGATTCTGTTTTTTGTAGACGATATCCATGGTGCGGCTCCAGCTCCGGGAGGAATCGGGCGGCTGGATGCTGCTGGGGGAAAGCAGGAAAAGCGTCTGATCCTTGATCCCGTCGGTCTCGGAAAATGCTATGGTCTTGACCTTGGTCCCCATATAATAACATTCCGTGTAAAGTCCGGAAATGGAACTGTCCTTGTAAACGGTGAGGTCAGGCCGATAGGAAACGCCCAGCGCATTTCGGAAAGCCATGCCGGTTTCGCTGCGGGAACGCTGGAGGGCCCGGCGGGGTGTGGTCAGCGAATAAAAACAGAGCATGGCGCCGGCAAACAGCATGACGGTCTCCAGCCAGATCGCGCGTTTCCGAACGGCCAGCCAATAGGCGGCGACAGCCATCACAGCGGCACCGGCCGCCTCCAGCAGACAGGAAAAAGACGCTCTGCCGGCGATCAGTTCCGGCGGCATCTTCACCGCTATTTTTTTCAGCAGGGAAGCAGGCAGCAGTTCATACAGGAGAAAAGCAGTTCCGCAGAGGAACAGGATCACCGCACCCCAGCGGAGGATCCGGCACATTACCGTGCCGTGACGGCGGACGACTATCTCATAATTGAGGCCGGTCAGCAGTGCAAAAGCCGGCACCACATACAGAATGTCCCTGGCTTTGCTGAAAGGATCCAGGATCAGAATAACTGCAGAAACCGTGAACAGGATCCGGAGGTATTTGGAAAACAGCGGATTGCGGTCGATGACGATCAGCGCGGCGCAATACGGCGCATACAGGAAGAACGTCCATGGCAGCAGCCGGAAAGCGATATCTCCGGTCATGTCAAAAAGATGAAACAGATAATGTCCGAAACCGCTTCCTTCGGGCAGAGGGAGCCGGTCGGCTCCGGGTGTCCAGCGAGGAATAATCCACATCAGGATAAAAGCCAGAAGGATCAGCACCCCGGCAGGAAATCCGATTCCGGTCAGCCGCCGCCACGGAGTGAACGGACGCTGCAGAAACATCATGGGAATCAGAAAATAAAAGAGCGCGGTCCAGCCGCCGCAGTAAAACGAAAGTCCGGCAAACAGACCGACGGCCGCCCAGCCCAGGTTCCACGAGCCGCCGAACTGTCCCAGATAGAACCACAGCAGCCAGCCGGAAAAAATCAGCAGCACCAGCAGCGTGTTAGGATAACCTTCCACCGCTTTTTCCGCTGCGATCAGAGTCGTAAACATGACCGATGCCGATGCCGCGCCCGCATGGACCCCCGCCATCCGGTAACCGATGATCCCCACCATGACCGTCAGCCCGCCCAAAGCCGCCACGGAAATCACACGCAGAGAATATTCCATGCTCAGGCCGAGCATGACCAGGCCTTTCACCAGCAGGGGATAAAGCGGATAGTAGCCGGAGAGCAGTTCGCCGTGAGCCCGGGCATCCGGCGGAAACGAATACATTTCCGTGATGATCGCCGCATATTCGCCCTCATCCCAGAAAAGATCCCGCAGTCCCAGTTTCCACAGCGGATAAACCACCAGAAAAAGCAGAACCAGGAAAAGAACCGCAATGCCCGGCGACATGTTCTCTTCTTTATGGATCGCCACAGTTCAGCCCTCCCGGTCCAAAGGAATGATCCGCTGGTATTCCCTGGCCGCAAAACGGTCGGTCATCCCGGCTATGTAGTCGGCAGCCGCCTGTTCCACTCCGATCCGCGCAATGCGGCGCCGGGCGTTTTCTCCCATCTCCAACGGGTTGGCCACATAGAAACGGAACAGTTTCCGCATATTCCGGTAGGACATCTCATTGAGCTTCTTCAGAACCGGATTGAAATAAAGATTGTGAAACAGAAACGTTCGCAGATCATCAGTCATTTTCTGAAATTCCGGACTGAACCGGATCAGCTTGTCCGGCAGATAATACACACTTTCGGCTTTTTCGGGCGCGGCCTGTCCGATCGCCGCTGCGGAAGTCAGGATCACATCCCGCACCATCAGGTCGATCAGACAGCGCACGGTGTAAGCGGCAAAACGCTCGCCGCCGGCCGGCAATCCTTTTTTGGCAGCTTCACTCTTGGCCAGATGCCACAGTTCCACCTGCTCGAGCATATCCGGAGTCAGCAGGCCGGAATCCAGACCGTCGTCCACATCATGGCCATAATAAGTCAGATCATCGGCCACATCGGCGATCTGCGCTTCCAGACCGGGCTGCGGCGGCAGTTCCTCCCCGTCCAGCAGGATCGGGGAACCGTCTTGATTCCGGCGGTGCTTGACCAGACCGGTCCGGACTTCCCAGGTCAGATTCAGTCCATCGTAATCGGGATATTTGATCTCGAGTTCATCCACCACCTTGAGTGCCTGCCGGTTGTGGTCGAATCCGCCGTAGGGAGTCATGATCTTGTCCAGTGCGCGTTCGCCGGCATGGCCGAACGGAGTATGTCCCAGATCATGCGCCAGAGAAATGGTTTCCGTCAGATCTTCATTCAGGCGGAGGGAACGTGCGATGGTCCGGGCGATTGCCGCCACCTCGATGGTATGGGTCAGCCGGGTCCGGTAGTGGTCACCGGCATCGTTCAGAAACACCTGGGTCTTATATTCCAGACGGCGGAAGGCGCGGCTGTGCAGGATCCGGTCCCGGTCCCGCTGGAAGGCCGTGCGGAACGGATGATCCGGCTCGGGAATGCGGCGTCCCCGGGAATCCCGGTTGTGCGCCGCATAGGGCATCAGATCGGTGTTTTCCAGCAGATACTGATCATTGAGCTCGCGAACCATGACGGTCTCCGTTTTTCCGGTCCGGCTTGCCGTCACAGCAGTTCAGGCATGTTTTCCCGGATCAGGGACAGCAGTTCCTCATCGCTGATCGTAGTGGTCCGGCCGGCGCGATACTGTTCGTCGATCCAGTTTTTGATCAGCACGATCCCCGGATTATCCTTGTGGATATCCTTGCCTTTCGGCAGGTTGGATTGGATCCAGTAAGCGATCCCGGCCAGCCCGGAAGTATTCGAAACCGCCACTTTGCAGGGACGTTTCAGGAATTTTTCCGTATCGAAAATGTTGTAAATCTCTTCGTTTTTGGTGAGACCGTCCGCATGGACTCCAGCCCGGGTGGTATTGAAATCCGCCCCCACGAACGGGTAATTCGGCGGAATATTATACTTGATCTGATCGCGGAAGAACGCCGCCATGTCGGTGATCGCGGTGGTATCGATACCGTCATGGATGCCGGTGATGGACATCCAGTCGAACACCAGACCTTCGACCGGGGGATTGCCGGTGCGTTCACCGAAACCGAGGAAGGTTCCGTTGACCGCCGAGCAGCCGTAAAGCCAGGCGGCAACGCCATTGGCCAGCACTTTGTGAAAATCGTTGTGACCGTGCCATTCAAGCTGTTCGGACGCGGTTTCGGTATTGTTCAGGATCGCCTGAATGATGGCCGGCACGCCGCGCGGCAGCGCCGCATTCGCATACGGCACCCCGTAACCCATCGTATCGCACAGCCGGATCTTGACCTTGATCCCGGTTCCTTTGCACATCTCGTTGAGTTCGTTGATCATCGGGATCACGAACCCGAAAATATCCGCACGGGTCAGGTCCTCCAGGTGGCAGCGCGGCACGATGCCGTTTTCCAAAGCGGCTCCCACGATCTCCTTGTAGCCGTCCAGCGTCTGCCGCCGGTTCTTTTTCAGCTTCAGGAAAATGTGGTAATCCGAGCAGGAAGTCAGAATCCCGGTCTCTTTCAGACCCAGCGATTTCACCAGTTCGAAATCATTCTTGTTCGCCCGGATCCAGGCGGTCACCTGCGGAAAATCGTAGCCCAGCGCCAGACAGGCTTCCACCGCCTCGCGGTCTTTCTGTCCATACAGGAAAAATTCACTCTGGCGGATCAGTCCGCGGGTGCCGCTGATCCGGTGCATGAACTTGAACAGCTCCGTGATCTGCTCCACGGTATAAGGCGGACGCGCCTGCTGTCCGTCGCGGAATGTCGTATCGGTGATCCAGATCTGCTCAGGACGGCGCATCGGAACAGTCTCATCCATAAATTTCATTGCGGGTATCCGTTCATAGGAGAACGTATCCCGGAACAGATTCGGTTCCAGCACATTTTGCAGTTTCAACATTTTTTCATCCTTCCTGATTGTGACTGCCGGTTCTTCACCGGCGATCCGATCCCTTTCGCCGCAGTTCCGGTCTGGGGAACTTCGAAAACAGACACGAAAATACCGCAATCGTGTCCTAAACTATTAATATACACAAAAAACTGATATTTTTCAAGGAAATCACTTGATTTTTTTGGATTTATCGGCAATTTTAAAAGACAAAAAATTTTTTTCAGGTGAAAATAAGGTTGTTTTATGGCTCTGATGCTAGGAATCGAAAGCAGCTGCGACGAGACTGCGGCTGCGGTGGTCGAGAACGGACGGACCGTCCGCTCCAATGCGGTCTCTTCCCAGATGGCGAAACATGCGGTTTACGGAGGAGTCGTGCCGGAACTGGCCGCCCGCGAACATCTTACAGCCATAGAAAAAGTCTGCGCGGAAGCCCTGAACACCGCCGGAGTCACCATGAAAGAAATCGATGCGGTGGCGGTGACGCATGCGCCGGGTCTGGTTCCCGCGCTGCTGGTCGGAGTGAATTTCGCCAAGGGTCTCGCGTTCGCCAACGGCAAGCCATTGATCGGAATCAATCATTTTCTGGCGCATATTTACGGTGCTTTTGTTGATTCGGACGAGGAGATTTTTGAAAATCCCGACCTGTATCCCATGACTGCACTGGTGGTTTCCGGCGGCCATACCTCGATCGTGATCATCGATTCCGACGGCAAAGCCAAAGTGGCCGGCGCCACGATCGACGATGCCGCCGGCGAAGCACTGGACAAAGGCGCCAAACTCCTGAATCTGGGCTATCCCGGCGGACCCGTCATCGAACGCCTGGCCAAAGGCGGCGATCCGCAGAAATACCATTTCCCGCGTTCGTTGACCGGAACCGCCGGCAAAGCCACCCCGCCGGAACACCGGTTCAATTTCAGCTTCAGCGGCTTGAAAACCGCCTTGCTTTATCATGCCGCCAAATTGTCCGCCGACGGCGAAGCGGCTCATCTGGAAGGCCAGGTGCTCACCGACACGCTGGCATCCTATCAGGAAGCCGTGGTAGATGTGCTCTGCACGAAAGCATTCGATGCCGCACGGTATTTCCATGCGAAAACCGTCCTGCTGGCCGGCGGCGTCGCCTGCAATTCCGCGTTGCGGGAACGCTTCGTCTCGACCGCCCCCAAAGGCTGCCGACCCATCCTGGCGCCGAAAAAATACTGCACGGACAACGCCGCCATGGTCGGCGGCCTGGCTTATCATTATTACACCGCGGGACGTTTCAGCGATTTTTCGCTGGACACCTATGCGCGGCTGCCTCATGTGACTGAAGTTCCATTTCACGGGAGAAACTGATATCATGAATTCGAATCATTGCGTAATATTCGATCTGGACGGCACGCTGGCCGACACGATCCGGGACATCGCCGCGAGCGTCAACCGCACCCGGCTGGATTACGGTCTGCCCGAACAGCCGATCGACCAGATCGTTTCCTACACGGGAGACGGGGCGAGGAAATTGCTGGAACGCTCATTCTTCGACCATCCGATCGACTGGGATGAAGGTCTGGGGAAAATGATTCAGCATTATTACGATCATCCGGCGGAAAACACTGCGTTGTATCCGGGCGTGGCAGAAGGTCTGGCGAAGCTGAAAGCCGCCGGCTGGAAACTGGCCGTGGTGACCAACAAGCCCGGCATCGTAGCCCGCGAGATCCTCAAGGCTCTCGATATTGCCAAATACCTGGACGACATCATCGGCGGCAATGACGGTTTCCCGCTCAAACCCGATCCGGAAGCGGTCTTTCACCTGATGAAAAAATACGGTGCCGCGCCGGAAAATTCCTGGATCCTGGGCGACAACCATACGGATATGAATTCGGCGGCCAAGGCCGGCATCAACGGAGCCTATGCCACGTGGGGATTCGGTTTTCCCGCCGACACCGTGTTCAAAACCAAAGTCGATTCCTTCGAACAATTCACCGACTACCTGCTGAAAGGCGAATGAGATGCTTCCCGACACCATCCAGAAAGAATTTGCCGCCATCCATGAGATCTCGGAATTCATCCACCAGAATCCCGAGCTCGGATATAAGGAATTCAAAGCTTCTGCGGCCTTGAAAAAATTTCTTTCCGACCGCGGCTTCTCCATCCGGGAAAATCTCGGCGGCGTGGAAACGGCGTTTCTGGCCGAATGCGATTCGCCCGGCGCCGGACCGGAGATCCCGCTGTTCGGTTTTATTGCCGAATATGATGCGCTGGCAGGTCTGGGTCATGCCTGCGGACACAATCTGATCGCCTCGGTCGCGCTGGCGGCCCTGCTGGAAACCCGTGCCCGGCTGGATCAGGCCGGAACCCCGTATCGTCTGTGCTGCATCGGCACACCCGCGGAAGAAACGCTCGGCGGCAAAGTGCGGATGATCGAAGGCGGCGCGTTCGAAGGCGTGGCAGCCTCCATCGAAGGACATCCTTTCAACAAGACCACGCCCGACCCCGGCTGTCTGAGCGTGGCGCGCTGCACGATCTCGTTCTACGGCAAGGCGTCCCATGCGGCGATCGCACCGGAAAAAGGCATCAACGCGCTGGATGCGATCTGCGAATTCATCTGCGCGATCCGGAAATGGCGCCCGCAGATCGGCGAACGCGAACGCGTCCACGGCATCATCACCAAAGGCGGCGATGCACCGAATATCATTCCGGAATATACCGAAGCATTTTATTATGTCCGCGCCCCGAGCGAACAGGCGATCAATCCCCTGAAAAAACATCTGGAAAAGCTGGCGCAGGCCGCCGCGGCGGAAACCGGCTGCCGGGCGGAAGTCAAATGGGTCTCCGCCTACAAAGGCATGGTGTTCAATACGCCGCTCAACGAGGAATTCGTCCGCGCCTGGGAGAACCGTTACGGCGAAACCCTTGTCATGACCGACGGCACCGAGGGGAAAGGTTCCTCCGATACCGGCGACGTTTCCTATATCATGCCGTGCGCACAATATTATTTCGGCGTGACCGGCAGTGAAAACAAGGCGCTGCACACGGAGGAATTCCGGGAAGCCGCCGCCTCGGATCAGGCGTTTCAGGCCACTATGGAAACCGCGGCCGCCATGTCCGATGTGGCGGTCCGCTACTGTTCCGATCCGCAATTCCGCCAATCGGTCCATGAGGCCTGGAAAAGCGAACTGGCAAAAAGCTGAAACCCGATAGGACGGATAATTATAAAAACAGGAGTCTCCGCCATGACAGAACTTTTGGACCGCCGTTACTGCTTTGTCTGGACACTGGCAGTGATCGCTGTGGCATATCTGATCATGTTTGCCGTACTGCCGCAGGAATCCATCTGGATCAGCGACGAGGGCAACCGGATCATGTCGACCCAGGCGTATTCTCTGAACGGCAGCAAAGCGCTGCCGGATCCGCTGTCCGGGATCCTTAATATTCCATCCGGGATCCGGGCTTATCCGAAACCCTATTTCATCCAGAAAAACGGACAATGGAGGTCCGCGTATCAGCTGTTTTTTCCCTGGCTGGCGTCTTTCGTTTATTCGGCTTTCGGCCGGACCTGCACCTTGTTCATCGCGGTGCTGGGAGGTCTGCTGACGGTTCTGGGCACGGGTCTGCTGGGCCGGAAAATCTTTGCCGATGACCGGCTGGCGAGTCTCGCCATGGTGCTGTGCGCCTTCTGCACGCCGGTGTGGTTTTATTCGGAAACTTTTCTGGAAACGACATTTGCATCGGCCTTTGCCGTGATGTCCCTGTGGCTCCTGCTGGAAGCAAAAGAAAGCAAGGGGGAAACCTGGAAGATCTTCGGCTGCGGGATCCTGGCCGGGATCTCCATTCTGTTCAGGGAAGAGGGTTTCATCTTTGCGGCGGGGACCGGACTGGCATTGCTGATCTGGTATTTTTCCTGGAAGCGGGTGCTGGCCTACGGGATCGGGGCTGCTCTGGCCGTGATCCCGCTGCTGATTTATAATTATGCGGATTCCACTTCGATTTTCGGGATGCATCATTTCATCTATTCGCAGCTGCCGAAGGCGGCGGGTTCGTTCGTGAAAAACCAGCTGCTGAATTACAGTTTTTATCTGTTTCTTCTGTGTCTGCCGTTCTGGGGACAGCTGAACCTGATCCTGCCGTGGGTCCTGCTGGGCAGTGCGGGTCTGGCGGCGGTGCCGAAAATCCGGCAGATGGCGGAATGTCTGTTCCTCAGCGCGGCGATCGTCTGCTGCGGCGCAAGCACCTGGTGCAATATCATGACGCCCCACGGCGGTGTTTTTGTCTATCAGTCGCTGCTGGATCATGTGCCGCTCTTTGCACTGTTTCTGCTGTGTCTGCCGACGCTGTTCCGGACGGAGCGGAAAGAGATCCGGTTTCTGACCGTGATCACGCTGGCGGGGATCTTTCTGCCGCCGGCGCTGCTGAATCACGATCAGCCGGGCATGTTCTGGGGCGGCCGGCATTTCCTGAATATCGTGCCGCTGCTCTGTATTCTGAGCGTGTATCTGCTCCGGACCGAAGAGAAGCTTTCCCGGGCCGTCCGGACCGGCGGCTGGATCCTGATCATTCTGTCGCTGGCGGCCAATGTCAGCGGATACGCCGTGCTGAACATCAAACGGAATTATTCCGCGGAATATGTGCGGGAAATCGCCAAACCGGAATATCAGGTGATCCTGACCGATATGTACTGGATGCCGGAAGAACTGGCGTGGATCCATCGGGAAAAATGCGTACTGCTGATGCTGAACGCGGATTCGCTGGACCAGGCGCGTCCGTTCCTGCGGGCGAACGCGATCCCGAAATTCCATCTGCTGCTGGGCAGAAATTACCGGAAAATCACCAATGAATCGCTCCGCCGGACCCTGGCGGAATGTGATTTGAAGCCGGGTGTGCATTTCAGTCATCCGATGCTGGGTTTCTTCGAATGTCAGCTTTTCGAATGCACTTTCAGAAAACCGTCAAACGGGCCCCGGAAAAATCCGTAACCGGCAGTTTTTCCGTTCATTCCGCTAGTTTTTTCCTGAAAAAAAGCGTTTTTCAGCATATTTTCGATAAAAATTCCGCCGGAATGCCTCTAAACAGCTTGCAAATCCGGTTAATCCGGATATATTTCTTTCCGGATAAATATAAATAGATGGAAAGAATCATCAGATGAAAAGAACGATATGGCAAAAAATCGGTGCTGCAACCGGAATGCTTCTGCTGCTGTTGGCCTGTCAGGTCTGGAGTACCGAAAAAATCCCCCTGCGCGTAATGAAACTGCCCGATCCGCGGTCCATGTATCCGGAAAACCGGGTGCAGCTGGCGCTGATCCGCGAATTCAAACGTCTTCATCCGGAGATCGAACTTTCCGCTTTCAGCGGTATCACCATTCAGAATGTGGGAGCGGAATCCCGACTGATGCTGGCCATCGCCGGCGGGGCGGCTCCCGATGTGCTGAACCTCAATTTCCGCATGTCCGACACTTATATCCAGCAGAATTTTGTCTGGCCGCTGGACGATTTCATCAAATCGAGCAAGGAATTCAAATCCGTTGCAGGGTATATGAAAACGGTGCCGGAAGCGCTGCATCCGCTGCTGCTGCGTGACGGACCGGCGATCGGCCGCTTCAAAGCCGGAGACCATGTCTGGCTGATGGCAGGACAGCCGATGACGCGCGTGCTGAACTGGCGCAAAGATGTATTTCAGGAAGCGGGTCTGGATCCCGAGCGTCCGCCGAAAAACTGGGACGAGCTGCTGGATTTTGCCCGGCGGCTGTCCGACCCGTCGCAGGACCGTTTCGGTTTGAGCATGTCGACCGGACCGCAGTCGGCCTGGGATTTTCTGCCGTATCTGTGGGGAGCCGGCGGCGATGCCGTGGTCAAAATGAAAGACGGCCGCTGGCGGGCGGCATTCGGGACGCGGGAAGGCGCGATCGCACTGGATTTCTATCTCCGGCTGGCTATGGAACGCTGGCAGGATTCCGACGGAGTCACCCAATACGGTTACACCACGATGAACGGCGATGAACGGGCCGTAACACAGGCCCGGGCTTCGGGCAAGCTCGGCATGTATAATGAATATCTGCGCAACAAGACCATGGGAACCGTGGATTCCTCGCTGGTCGGGATCGCGCCGTTTCCGATGGGGCCGGCGGGGATCAATGCCACGGAAATCAATTCTGAACTTTACGGCATTTTCGCCGGAATCGAAGGCCGGACCAATTCCGAAGGCGTTTTCATTTCCGCCGAAAAGATCCGTCGGGCAGCCTGGACCTATATCAGTTTCTTCATCTCCAAACATGCCCGCGAAGTTTACGCCAGAACCATGGTCGAAATGGGTCTCGGACGCAATCTCAGTCCGATGTATCTGCGCGAATTCGGCTATACCGAGTATCTCAAGTATTTCCCGCCCGGACTGGAAGAGACTTACAATTATGCCATGAAGCACGGCAAGCCCGAACCCTACGGGCGCAACTGTCAGATGGTTTACATCTACATGACCAAACCGATCGACGAAGCCATGCAGATGGCCCGCGACGGACTGCTCCCCGAAGGCAATTCGCCGGAAGTCCGCGAAGAACGTCTGGCCATCCTGCAGAAACTCCTGAAAGCCGCGGAAGACCGCACCAATGAACACATGATCGGGCATATCCCGGCGGCGGAAAAACAGAAACGGACCGTAGTGGCGATCATCGTGGCGATCCTGATCCTGGCCATGTTCTGTTTCGTCATTTACAACATCTGGAAAACCTTCTCTCCGGTCGATTCCTATTCCGGACGCAAAAAAGGCTTCGAGTTCCGGCGCAACTGGCTGGGCTACCTGATCATGCTTCCGGCGCTCATCAGCATCGCACTGTGGGTCTATTACCCGATGGTCACCGGTTCGCAGCTGTTCTTCCAGGATTACCGGGTCGTCGGTGAAAGTTCCTGGGTCGGGCTGGACAACCTCGCCGGCGTACTGTTTTCCGATGAATGGTGGGGATCGGTCTGGAATACGTTCCGCTACATGGTCCTGATGCTTTCCATCGGCTTTTCGGCGCCGATCATTCTGGCGATCCTCCTGCAGGAAGTCTCGCACGGCAAAATCATTTACCGCACCATCTATTACCTGCCCGCAGTCATGAGCGGACTGGTCGTGATGTTCATGTGGAAACTCTTTTATCAGAGCGGTTCCACGGGCATTCTCAACCAGGTGGTCGGTTCGATCGTCACCTTTTTCGGTTTCGATTATTCCCCGATCGCCTGGCTGCAGGATTCCAAATGGGCGATGCTCGCCTGCGTCATTCCGGTGATCTGGTCCTCCGCCGGACCCGGCTGTCTGATTTATCTGGCCGCGCTCAAGGGGATTCCCGATGATATCTATGAAGCGGCCGAGATCGACGGCGCCAATTTCTTCCAGAAACTGTTCCATGTCACCCTGCCCTCGCTGAAAGCGCTGATCATCATCAATTTCGTCGGTGCCTTCATCGCCGCTTCCCAGTCCGGAGGAATGATCCTGGTGATGACTTTCGGTGCCGCGGATACGGAAGTGGCCGAACTGCACATCTTCAAAGAGGCCTACACCAATCTGCGTTTCGGCAGCGCCATTTCCATGGCCTGGGTGCTCGGCGTCATGAGTCTGCTCTTCACCATTTACAACATCAAACGCCTTTCCAGAATGGAATTCAAAACTACAGGGAAGTGATCAATCATGGCTATCATCGGAAAAGTCGAACGCAAAAGCTGGAAAGTCAGGCTGCTCAATATCTCCATCCACATTATCCTCCTGCTGGGTGCCGTCACCATGATCTATCCGCTGCTGATCATGATCTCCGGCTCCATCAAGAGCAATGTCGATTTCTTTTCTTTTTCATTGTTCCCCGAATATATTTACGATCAGTCGCTCCTGTTCAAGAAATACCTTCACACCAAGTTCAACAACAACAGCACCCGGATCTTCCACCTCTTCCGGCTGCCCGTCGGGTCTCTCATCAACATGCCCGATCCCGAGAATCTTTCGCGCGAGCGGGCCAACGATTTCAAACAGTTCCTGAACCAGATGCGGCAGAACCGGCCCCATTACTGGCGCGCCATCGGCATGGCTTACGAAGTCGGCGTCATTCCCCTTACCCTGCGCGAATACCGCTCCTGGCTGATCCGCAAATTCGGCGCCGGAAAGGAAGGGCTCGAGGCTCTCAATGCCGCTTATAATACCGATTTCGTCTCCTGGGATTCCGTCTCCCTGCCCGATGAAAATTTCTACACCAGACGGACCGAAACCAATTACTCCACCCCGCTGCTCAAGGACCTGCTGGAATTCAAAAACACCCAGATCACCGGGTTCAATACGTTCTGGACCGATATCGATGCTCCCTTTATCAACTCTCTCCGGCTCCCTTCCGGCAACAAGCTGTCGAAACTCAACCGGCTCCTCGGCACGAATTACAACACCTGGGCTGAAATCACCCTGCCGACCCGCTGCCCCGAAGGGAATTCCGCTTTCATCAGAAGATGGCGCGAATATGTCTGTGAACGGGTCAACCTCATTTTCCTTTCCATCCGGCCCGAGGCCCAACCCCTCTGGCATCAGTTCATCCGGAAAAAATACAATAACGATATAGCCTCGTTCAACCGCGTCCATGAGACCGCTTATGCCGCCTTCGATCAGATCGCGCTCCCGAAAACCGTTCCGCAGTTCGGACAGCTGAGAACCGACTGGAGCGATTTCGTCCTCGAAGGCACTCCGATCAACTATATCGAACTCACCACGCTGGTCGACGAATACCGCAAATGGCTTCAGAAACGCTACCGCTCCGTCGATGAGATCAATCAGAAATTCGACCTCGGATTCCATTCTTTCGAGGAAATCAAGCTGACCGAAACCCAGGGCCGCGGCAACCTCAACCGCAGCAAAGACTGGCTCGAATTCATCGCCACGCTCAATCCCGAGGACACCGGCCTGTCCAGAAATTACATCAATCAATACCGCCGGTTCATGATCAACCATTTCAATTCCAACGGCCGCATCAACTACAAGGCTTTGTCCCTGGCTTTCAAACAGGAGATCACTTCGCCCTACGAGATCCCCTTCTATTCCACTTTCCCGGTCTCTCCCGAAATCGGCTCCACCGTCAAGGATCTTTACCAGAAATTCATCCTCCAGCCTGAGAACGCCGAAGGACGCACCCTCACCGTCACTCCGGAACACACCCGTTCCTGGATCAAGTTCCTCAAGAAAAAATATAAGAACGACATCCAGCTGCTCAACCGGTCCTGGAGCCTGATCTATTCCGACTGGAACCGCATCGCACCGCCCTTCGCCGAATACGAATGGTTCAACGCGCTCGACAACCGCAAACTCCTGATCAAGGAATACCTCAAACGCAATTACATCATGGTCTTCGACACCATTCTGACCAACGGCTTTGCCGCCCGCAACACGCTGATCTACTGCGCCCTCGCCGTCCTCGCTTCCCTGCTGGTCAATCCGCTTTGCGCCTACGGCCTTTCCCGGTTCAAAATGCCTCCCGCTTATAAGATCCTGCTCTTCCTCATGCTTCCCATGGCGTTCCCCGCCATGGTGCTCGGCATCCCGCGGTTTCTCCTGATCAAGAACCTCGGTCTGCTCAATACTTTCGCCGCGCTGATCCTGCCTTCCATGGCCAACGGATATATGATTTTCCTGCTCAAAGGATTTTTCGACAGTCTCCCGCACGAGCTTTTCGAATCCGCCGAGCTCGACGGCGCCAGCGAATGGACGATCTTCTGGCATATCGCCATGGGTCTTTCCACCCCGATCCTCTCCGTGCTCGCGCTCAATACCTTCACCGCCGCTTACGGCAACTTCATGATGGCTTTCCTGCTCTGTCAGGATCAGTCCATGTGGACCATGATGGTTTATCTCTATCAGCTCCAGCAGAATTCCAGTCAGGCGGTCGGATTTGCCGCACTCATCATTGCCGCGATTCCCACTTTGCTGGTTTTCATATTCTGTCAGAACATTATCATCAAAGGGATTGTCGTACCTTCCGAAAAATAGGGGGATGGGAAAGGAGTTTTGTCTTATGAAACGCGCAGTCAGAAAATTCTATACGCTGGTTGAGATCATGACGGTCATCGTGATCGCCGCCATCCTGTTCGGGATCGGCATTCCGGCTTTCACCACCATGATCCAGGGCAGCAATATGACGATTGCCATCCGTCAGCTCTCCGCCAAGATCTCGGCCGCCAGAGCTTACGCCGTCACCAACCGATGCAAGGTAGCGGTGCTGCTCCCTGAGGTAGTTGAAAATTCAGCCGGCACAAAAAAGGATGACTGCTGTTTTTCCGCTTATAGGGTTTGTGTAGTTGATTCTGCCAATGACTTTCAGGAATGGATCGAAGATGAAAACTGGAAGACCTTGCCAAATGGTATATACCGTGAAAGTGTTTCCAATACAAAATCAGTTAAAGTCGATGCAACCGATATCGGCGGAAAAGATATAGGATATCCTGCATTGATCTTCGACAGCAAAGGACAATTAGTCGATGTCAGCAGCAATCCCGAAATTTTACTCAGACAGGGAAGATATGTCGGTGGGAATAAAATCCCCACTGGCGGCACGGATCATAAATTAACTGTCCACCAATATTCCGGCAAAGTGAAAGTTGAAGTTCCTTCCTCCGGATCCTGATTCCCATCATTTCCCCGTTTCAATAATTTGCGAGCAAATGATTTGCATCATCGGCTCATATACAGGAAAAATTAATGGCACAATCCTTATCGGCTGTTTATATTCATATTATTTTTTCGACCAAAGATCGTGAACCTGTGCTTCATGACACGCTGGGTCCTCGGCTTTGGGAATATCTGGGCGGGATCTGTTCGGGTCTGCAATGCAAGCCGATACGGATCGGCGGAATGCCGGATCATATCCATATCTTCTGTATGCTGTCACGCGAAGTGAAACTCAAAGAACTGGTCGGCAAAGTGAAAACCGAATCGGCCGTATGGCTGAAGAAGACATTTCCTGGATTCGAAGAATTTCATTGGCAAAACGGATATGGTGTTTTTTCTGTCAATCCAACTGAATATCAAGCGGTCCAGAATTATATATTGAATCAGGCGGTCCATCACACCAAAAAGGATTTCCGGACGGAATTGTGTCAATTCCTGAAAAAATATGGAATTCCTTATGATGATAAATAAGGGCATCTGTCCGCAGCTGGTATTTGTCAATGGGTCATTGAATGCACCTCGCGTTCAATGACTGTTTCGACATTTACTTCATAGTCTGCCAGTTTGTCAAGAATATACTTCCTGTCTTTGTAAATTTCAATGAT
>JAZUCR010000430.1:0-5316 GCA_045639225.1 Victivallales bacterium | reverse complement strand
CCCCGCGGGGTTCAAGTTCCACAGTGCGCACCGGCTGTGCCGCCCGGTCAAAAGCACCGTCAATCCGGACGGGACCACCACTGTCGTATGCGGGATACAGGCTTTCCGCGGTTTCATTCCGTCCGAAGGGATCTACATGTGGAACAGTCCGTCGGTCACGGTGATCCCGGACCATCCGGCCTCGGATAAACTCTATGCGCTGACGTATCAAATCTCCGACGGGGAATGGAAAGGCAGTCCCGGGACCCTTGATTTGAAAGTGATCGAACCATTGCAGGGAAAACGGCCGAAACATTTCATCAGCGGACCGTCCATGGTCTATGAATTCGACCGCGCGGAGGATCAGATCGGGCCGCACCTGGATTTTCTGGTCCGCAGCGGGATCAATGCGGTCAGCGGAGGCGGCGCCGGGCTGAAAAAAGCGGTGAAAAAGGCGGGGATCACCCGCTACGGAGAACATTATTTACTTTCGAACGGTTTCCGGATCGGCGGACCGAAAAACCGGACGGAGGAAAGTTATTTCCGGACCATGGACGGCAAGCCGTTCATGCGGGGGAAAAATTATTACACCTGCCCGGTGGAAGTATACAAACGGGGGAAATTCTACCGGACTGAAGTGCTGAAAATGCTGGAGAAAATCCTGACGGTCCAAGACAGCATCGATCATTTCATGCCGAACTGGGAACCGTATTATCTGGACTACAAGGGCTGTTTCTGCGAGCGCTGCCGGGAAGAATTCGTGCAGTATATGGAGGGGAAGGCGAAAGCGGAAGATATCCGGGCAAGCTGGCCGAAGAAGATCCTGGACAAATACAAGACGGACTGGGTCCGGTTCCGCAGCCGTCAGCACGGGATGCTCTGCGCGACATTGGAGCAGGACATCAACGCCATCGGCCGGAAAGCGGGCAAGGATTCCCATTTCATTCCGGAAGTGGATGAGGCCTATTTCACGGAAAAGGGAATGCGCGGCGCCGCGCAGTATTCCGCGCTGGATTACATGAGGGAACTGCCGTGGATCAATGCCTGGGGACCGTATATTTTCTCCAACTTCACCCAGAAATATCAATACCGTCCGGGGATCCATCTGGTGACCTACGCCGCCGGAGAAGAAAACAAAACATTCCTGCGCAGCCGGATCAAAGAACCCGCCCGGCGGCCGAAACTGCTTGCCATGCCGAACAGTTTCCAGTGCGGCACCTGGGTGACGGAGCCGGAAGCATTTGCATTTGAAGTCCTGTGTTATTTCGTCAACCGCTGGGAAGGCGTGTTCGGCTATTTTTTCCCGAAGGGATACGATCACCGCTACTGGAACGCGTATGCAAAAGCCAACCGGGCGATCGCGGAACATGAGGGAATCGTGCTGCAAGGGAGCGAAACGAATCAGGTCGGGTTCAAGCCGGCCACGCCCCTGCCCCGGCCGCTGATCGCCGCCGGCTGGAAACATGCCCTGCCGTCACTTGCCAACCGGGAAATATATCAGTCCCGGGCTTTCCGCAAAGACAATGAAATCGTGGCGGCGCTGGGCAATTTCTGGCAGAAAGGCGAACTTTTCGCCGTCATGAAAATTGACGGACTGAAGGAAAAACAGCAGTATGCGGTCGATTCTTCGGAAGGGTATTCGCTGGGTTCGTTCAGCGGCACGGAACTGGGCAAAGGCATCCTGGTCCACGCCGGGGCCTTGCGCTGGAATTTCTTCCGCATCCATCCGGGTAATGCTGTCCATGCGAAAGTGATTTCGCAGGACATGATGCGTTCGGAAATGGAGAAACGACTGCCCGCGATCCGGAAAGCAGCCGCCTGGGAAAAAGCGTATGCCGCCAAAACCGAGGCTGAAATGCGGGACAATGATCCCGTCAACGATTTCAAATCGGTGAAGGAAGTTTCCGTCAATTCGGTGACTTTGAAAGCGGTCCGTGAAAAGGGGAAAGATTACCTGGAGATAACTTTCCCGAAAGGAAAGATCCTGCTGGATCCGGCGAATGGCGGGTCGCTGACCTCAATGCAGATCAAAGGAAAAGAACTGGTCCATCAATCAGGTTTCGGCTTGGCCGGATTCTGGTCGCCGCGTCCGGTTTCGCATCAGGTGGTAAAAGGCTATCTGATCAAGTCGATAAAGAAAACGGAACAGGGAGTGGAAGTTGAACTCACACATTCCATTACCCGACTGGAAAAACCGGCGCTGGACCGGCTTAAGATCATCCGGAAATATCTTTTCACGCCGCAGGGGGTGAGTATAAAGACCACGCTGACCAATCAGGCGTTCATCCCCCGGAGATTTGCCTTCCGTTATCACAACATTCCGTCCCATCTGGCGGTGTCAGACGGCACAGCGGATTTCGGCAAAGTCCGTCTGGAACGGAGTCAGGCGTTGAAAATCGTCCGTTTCGGCGCCGCGGAAAAGGAAATCGACCAGGCATATCAGACGGGAAGTTTACTGAACGCCGAAACGCAGGTGTTCAAACTCCGCCGCCAGGGATATCCCGATTTGAGTGCATCCATTGGCGGGGCACCGGCTTACGGTGTGATTTTCTGGGATGCGGGAACCTTTTCAACAGCGGAACCGGTCTTCCGGACCCTTACGCTGGCGTCGGACGCTTCGCAGGAATTCGTCATGACCTGGAACTGGTGAATGAGCCCGCAGGCCATCGGACTGATCCCGGATCATTTCCGTTTTCCGCGCGGGAGGCTGTTCCCCTTTTGTCCGCCGCTCCGGTTCCGGTGCGCGGACGGTTGTTGGCCGGTGACTGCGGTAATCACTTTGCCGAAATAATCCGCGGAAGCAAAACCGCTGGACAAAGCGATCTCCGCAATCGGCAAAGAGGTTTCCCGAAGCAGTTCCAGACCTTTCTGCAAACGGAGATTCCGCAGATATCCCGAAATCGTCACCCCGTGCTGACGGGAGAATTCCCGGCTCAGCTGCACCCGGTTCACATGCAGGATCTCGGAAAGACTGTGGATATTGAGTTCGGGATTCGAAAAATCGTGATCGATGATTTTCTGCGCTTCCAGCAGATAATTGTTGATGGGACGTTTTCTCCGGACCCCGGACGCGGCCCGGCAGAGGATCTCGAAACCCGTCGAAAGCTGTTTCAAACGCTTGCTCTGCGTGCTTTGCCGGATCAACAGTTCCAGTTCGCCGAACAATTCCTCGGGGCACGGTCCGCCGAAACTGAGGCCCGGCCGGATCCCCGCGCTTTCGAACAAGGCAGGAGCCAATCTGCCCGCGATCGTGAACCAGCGGTAATGGAAAAAATTGTCCGCCGGATAAAAATAATGCGTGCTGCCTTCCGGATAATACCAGACATCGCCGGGACGGACCAGATATTTTTTCCCGTTGAACTCGAAACAGCCTTTTCCGTCGATGCCCCAGAACAGTTCGCAGAACGGCGCGAACTGGCAGCTGCCGGGGTTGATCTCATACAGTTTGAAATGCCCCACCGACCGGATATACGCCGGCAGATCCGAGTTTATGAAAGCCGAGTATTCCAAATCCAGAAATTCGCTTTTTTTCATAATTACATTATTCCGGTTAACAGTTACATTTTTACGGTTGACTTTCGATTTTCCACCCCTATATTATAGCACATGATACAGGCAGTTGTCAAGTCCGAGTAACAAAATTATGGCTGAAAAAGCAGCTGAAAGACGAAAAAACCGAAATTGGATTTTTTGATTACAAAAAAACTTCCAGCCGATCCGGCAGTCGGGCAATTCCACCGTCGGGATACCAGGTATTACGGGCTTGAGGAAAGGAAAGGATCCGCATGATCAGAAAATACGGCAAAGACATCAACATCACGCTGGCGACCTGCGCCTTCGGTCTCCGGGCCGGCGAGGAAAGCCGGATGGCACGTCATTTCGAAGCCGCGCGGAATGCCGGATTCGACGGATTCGAACTTTCCTTTTTTTACAACGGCAAAGCGGAAGATCTGCTGGCCGCCGCGAAAGCGTCCGGAGTCAAGGTCTGCGCAGTCCACGGAATCCTGAGTCCGTATGCCTGCTCGGAAGATCCGGCTTTGCGGGACCGGGCGTTCGAAGAAGCATACCGTTATCTGGAGACTTTCGCCGAATTTGCCCCCTGCCCCATCGTGGAACATTTCTGGTATCGTTCCAATGATCCCGAACCCGGTCGGCGTTTTCATGACACTGTGGGGCGTCTGCTGGAAAAAACCGAGCAGTACGGCTTTATTTTCTGCATGGAAAACGCACCTTACAATCCGGAAGAATATGAACGGTATCCCTATGTCGCCCAGGTGGCGGATTTCGCCCGTTCTTACGGAAAAGACCGAATGTTCATGACCTTCGACGTCAACCATGCAAATCTGCATGAGGACGTGCTCGATGCGGTCGACGGCTGCGGCGGACTGATCCGCCACATCCATGTTTCGGACAACCACGGACACCGGGAAGAACATCTGGTGCCGGGCAAAGGGATCATCGATCTGAAAGCGGTGATCAAAAAGATTTACGGAACGGCTTACTGCGGTCCCTGCAATTTCGAATTCGGTTTTCCGAAGGGACTGGTTCCGGAACAGAAAGATTATGAACAGGTTTACCGGGTGATCCGGGATCAGCTGCTGGAATGCGGCGATTGATTCCTGCTCTGACAACCATAAAGGAAGATGGAAATGAGTTCGAAAGAAAAACAGGATCTTTCCGGCTTGTGGGAATTTGCCTTCCTGCCGGAAAAAAATCCTTTGAAAGACAATCTGGCAAAGCTCCGGTTCGATCTGCTGGCTGCCGTTCCGGGGTGTTTTGACCTGACGCCGGAATATTATCTCCGCCGCGGCACGGGCGTTTACCGCCGCCGGGTCGAGGCTGGAGGCGAAATGGAATTGATTTCCGAAGGACTGGGGCTTCGCGGCGAATTTTACTGGGACGGAAAGCAGATCGCGACAGTGGACGCCCCGTTCTCCCGCCGGGTGATCCGGTTCGATGCCGGCAAACCGGGCGTGCACGAACTGCTGGCGGCGGTGAACAATGAATTCGACGATTCGCCGTCCTCCCTGTTCCGCCGCGATTACGATTTTTACGCGCACGGGGGCATCTACCGGAAAATCACGCTCGCCCCGGCGGCGGCGATCCATGCCGACGAGCTGAAGATCATTCCGTTGGAACCGGAACAAGGCAAAGTCCGGATCGCGGTGAAGTTCTCCGGAGAAATCTCCGGTCTGACGCAGGCGGAAGTCCGTTTCGACCGTCAGGCCGAGTCCGTGATCCTGCCGCTGAAGGACGGGATCGGGAATCAGGTTTTTCAGGTGCCTTCGCCGCATCCGTGGTCGCCCGATGATCCGTTCCTGCACACCGCCGAAATCC
>JAZUCR010000429.1:0-1940 GCA_045639225.1 Victivallales bacterium | reverse complement strand
GCCGTCTGCTGATTGTTGTCGCGTTCCACGCCCGGGTTGACGCTGCCTTCGCTCCGGCTGGCGAAAAGACCTTCGCATTCATCGAACAGCAGCGCAGCTTCCTCCGCCTGGGCTTTCTTGAAGAGTTCCGCAATGTTTCTGGAACTTTCCCCCACGAACTTGCTGATGAGGTGGTTCGGGCTGACATTGAGCAGGTTGAGTCCGAGTTCGTGGCAGATCGCCTCGGCCGCCATGGTTTTGCCCGAACCGCTGGGCCCGTGGAACAGCGCAATGGTCGCTTTGCCGTAAGGAACGATCTCCTTGAATCCGAAATCATTGAAAACTTTCGTTTTGTTGCGGACCTCGAAAATAATGTCGTCGATCGCCTCTTTCTGCTCGTCGGTCAGAATGACATTTTCGAGCTTGGTGGACGGCACCACGCGTTCGGTCAGACGTTCCAGCTGACTGGTGCGCTGGGTCTGCGCCGCATCCATCAGGTCCTGCTGGGTGATCTGGCATTTTTCATTTTTGAGGGCGAGCCGCTGACAGGCGAGAATGACAGCATTTTTGATATAACCGCCGCTGAAAGCGAACTTCATGGCGAGTTCTTCGGTGTTCACGTCGTCCGCCAGGGGCAGAGTCTCAGGCAGATGACGGTCCCAGATCGCCTTGCGCGCCGTGGAATCGGGCAGTTCGAAATCCATTTTCAGCAGGATTCTCCGGTCCAGCGCCTCGTCCAGCATCTGCTTCATGTTGGTGGCCAGAATGCACACTCCGCTGAAGCGTTCGAATTCACGCAGGATCGTCGGCATCATGCCGTTGCAGCAGCGGTCCGAGAACAGTTCGTCGGCTTCATCGAAGAACACAATGGTATCTTCCTGCAGAGAACCTTCCCGCATGACCAGACGGAAATTGTCGTCTGCGCTGCCGCGGTGCTGGAACAGTGCGGGCACGTTCACCTGGAGCAGTTTCATTCCCAGTACCTTGGCCGCCGCGTGGACCATGAGAGTCTTTCCGGTACCCGGCTGGCCGGACATCAGGATCGTGCTGCCGAAACCGTAGTTGACCAGCTTGTCCAGTCCCCATTCGACACGGTGACGGGCAAAATCCTTACGGTTGCGGATCAGATTGAGCAGCTCCTGTTTCTTGTCTTCAGGATACACGACCAGATCGAGGTCTTCGGTCGGGATGATGAGCTTGCTGAAGGCAAGAATGCTGTCATCGGGTTCGTTCACTCCCTGGATTTGGGCCACCAGCCGACGGCCGATTTCGATATCCTGCCGCAGGAAATCCCGCTCCGAATCGCAGCTGCCGCACAGGGAAATGAAACCCTGCTGGACGATTTTCGCCCCGGGTCCGAAATACGGCTTCAGTTTCAGCCTCGTTGCCGGAGAATGGGCCAGCATGACCAGGAAATCATGGACCTCGTCGCAGCGGGAACTGTTGAATCCGTTCGTTCTGCCGAGACGTTCGAACTTGCTGGTCGTGGTGACGGCAAAAGCCATCATGATAACATCGATCTCCGCACGGGTCAGATCGAAGTTTTTACCCATGACTTCCATCGGAAATTTCGACGTGTCGGAAATTTCCAGCGACGCCAGAAAACTCTTTTCCTTTGCCGTGAAAGTGTCTTTCAGCGCCTTGAGCTTGGTGATGAATTCGCTTCTGGTGGTGACCCCGAAATCATCATAATCGCGGTTCCTTCTCTCATTGGCTGCCAGAATATCCTGGAAACTGGTCTGTTCCGCGAAGGCCAGCATCCCGCCGACGACCGCGCGAAGATACAGCACGTCGATATATCTCTGGATGTAGTCGAAATTGTTATAGATCACTTCAGCCTGGACTTGAACCGTTTTTTTCACTACCATATATATTACTCCTTTTTTTATGTTTTCCGGACCCGCGGCCCCGGCGAACCGGGACCGCGGCTCGATTGTCATTCATCGTCGAAAATCGAATCG
>JAZUCR010000428.1:0-3145 GCA_045639225.1 Victivallales bacterium | reverse complement strand
ACCGGGATTTCGCTACGGACTTCTTTCAGATTCCACCTCGCGGTGGACACCCTTGTCTTTCGCTCACAGTTCCTACTGACAAGCCTGTATCGAATTTTCATCGACTAGTCAATGAGCATGCCGCGCATACTTACCATGATGTCGGTAATTGACGCAGAAATTACCGACATCATGAAATTGTTTCATGTCTCCAGATTATTACCGGAAATGCTGAAATGGAACAGGTCACTGGTTCATTATAGGGCAAGATAATATTCCGTGAGAAAGAATGCAAACCGAAGTTTTTCCATCAGTGGAAAACTCCTTGCAAAAGATGATGCCGCGGTGTATATTAGGTTAACGGTTCTGCTTCTTGCAGATAATGTTCATGGAAAACCAACGGGAGGTAATGGTCATGAAAAAGATCGACAGCAGCGTGCCGACAGCCGGGCAGAATGAGCTTTGTTCGAAGTGTATTCCACTCTTCGAGATGATTGCGGTCTTATTCATTCTTGCGGGGTGCTGTTCCTCCGATCACCCCTCCGGACCGACCCTGGTCAAATCGATCCCGATGCCGCCGTGGCTGGAGAAGGTGGAAGCGGAGAATATCGGGCGCGTGATCGCCGGAGATAAGGCAAGATCAAGTTTGTAGTCGAGCTTGCCGAACAGAATGTCCGGCATGAGACCGGCGGACCTTTTGCCGCTGCGATTTTCGAGTCCGGCACGGACCGTCTGATCGCCGTCGGCGTCAATGTTGTGGTCCCGGCGAAGCAGTCCTGGGCCCATGCCGAGATGACCGCATTTGCCCGTGCGCAAAACAAGCTGAACAACGCTTCTTTGAAAGGCTGTGTGCTGGCAAGCAGCTGTGAACCGTGTGCCATGTGCAGCGGCGCCACGTTGTGGAGCGGGGTCGAAAAACTGATTTACGGTGCGCCCCGCAAAGCGGCGGAAGAGATCGGATTCGATGAAGGTTACAAAGGCCGGTTCTGGCGGTCGGAGACCATACACCGGGGAATCCAGGTGATCGGTCCGCTGCTCGGCAAAGAAGCTTTCTCTCCGTTCGATCTCTACCGGCAGAAGAACGGCAAGATTTACTGACCGCCTTGCCGAAACGGTATTTCGACAGTTGACAATCTCGAAGAATCTTATTTTTGATTTTCTCACCATGCTATGTGGATATTCAATAAGTCCAATTTATTTTGAAACTGGCTTAAAAAATCTGCCACTTTTATCTTGAATTGGTCTGAATTTGTGCTATATTTATAATCAAGGAGGCCGCGATTATGGAAATAGTTTTGCTAAAAAACACGCTTCGGGAACTGTTTTCCGATTTTTACGAAACTCCACTGCCGGAAATGACCCGCCGTCAGGTCGCCATGCCGGAAGTCTCAGGATGTGCGACCGTGGTTTTGGGGATGCGCCGGACCGGAAAGACCTTTTTGCTCTATCAGAGGATCAGCGATCTGTTGGCTTCCGGTGTTTCCAAAGACCGCATGCTTCATGTCAATTTTGAAGATGACCGTCTGCTGGGCATGACGCTTGAGGATCTTCGTTACGTTCCGGATGTTTATTATCAGATGTTCCCGGAAAATCGCGATAAACTCTGCTACTTTTTCTTCGATGAAATACAGAATGTCCAGCACTGGGAGTCTTTCGTCCGACGGATGGTGGATACGCCGAATGTTCAAATTTATCTTTCCGGCTCGTCTGCGAAACTCCTATCCAGGGAGGTTGCCACGGCGATGCGCGGCAGATCGGTCGAGATCGAGAATTTCCCGCTTTCTTTCGAGGAGTTTCTGGTTCACCACGGGTATTTCGAAACCGTCCCGCGAAATATCAGCAGCGCTTCTCGAAGCAAACTGCAGAATGCAGTGGAAAAGTTCTTTGTCATTGGCGGGATGCCTGCCGTGCAGAATGTGCCCGACACGCTCCGTTTGGCAATGCTGCAGGGATATGTGAACACGGTGATATATCGTGATGTTGTCGAACGCCACAACACTGCCAACACGCAGGCGCTGAAGTTCACCATGCAGATGGTTTTCAACAATCCTGCCCGGCAGCTGAGCGTCCGGAAAATCTCGGATTATCTCAAAAGTCAGCAGTTGACCTCCAGTCGCGAATATATCGCGGATTATCTGGACTGGCTTTCCGATGCTTATCTTCTCCATAAAGTTAGCTTGTATTCCGAATCCGCGATGAAACGACGTGTCAATCCGGACAAATATTATCTCAATGATGTCGGAATCATCCGTGCAATGCGCATCAAACATGCTTTGGATCAGGGGCCGCTGCTGGAAAACATGGTCTATCTTCAACTGCGCCGCCAGGGGTTCCATGTGGAGTATGTCAACACCTCCGACGGTTCGGAAGTCGACTTTATCGCATTCCATCCCATGCAGAACGATTATAAACTGATTCAGGTCTGTTTCGACATGAGCGATCCGAAGACCTTTGACCGGGAAGTCTCCGCTTTGCGGAACGTCGCCGATGCTCTCGGCATCAAAGACCGCCATGTCATCACTTGGGACGATGAGACTGTATTGACCGGAGATATTCAAGTCCTGCCGATATGGAAATTCCTGCTTGACAGGTGAAATGGCTGCTTAGTTTGTCTCATGGGGGCACTGATAAACCAAATTTCTGCGAAAACCACGGCATTCCAAAAATATGTTATCCGGACTTTCCCCGCTTGCATTCAACGCATTGCGGCGATATATTCCGATAGTTTATCGCTGCGACCGATGAAATGCATTTATGAGCACGGCGGGATTTCGGTCGCTGAAGAATTTTACCCGTCGGGAAAAATCGGAGGAAAAAGAATGGCTGTTCCACATCCCTGGGAAGAAGATCTGGCACCGTTTCATCTCTACGGCAAGCTCTGGCACATCGGCGGCCTGCATTCGCCGTCGTATCTGTTCGACACCGGGGACGGCTTGCTGCTGCTGGACACCGGACTCCCCAAGTGCGGTTATTTTATCTTCCGCAACATCTATGAGCTCGGCTTCAACCCGCGCGACATCCGCTGGATCCTCCATTCACATGGGCATTATGATCACATCGGCATGACCCGCGCGCTCGTCGAGATGAACGGAGCCAAGACCTATATCGGCGCTCCCGACCGCGATTTCGTGAATGGAAAACTCGACCTGCCCCGGGCGAAGTTTAT
>JAZUCR010000427.1:0-15816 GCA_045639225.1 Victivallales bacterium | reverse complement strand
CGAGGGCATGATCATGCTCACGTCTCCCATGTCGGTGGAGGACGGACGATAGATGCCCCGCGTGAACGGCGCGTCCGGCGCGATCCATTCGCGGATATTGCGTTCGTGGATATCGTCGAGTGCATCGTAAGCGATCAGCGGCATGAAACCGAACAGGTTTTGGACCTCGGCTGTGCCGCCAAAGGCGATGGCCGCGGCCTGAACGCAACGGTCCACTTTTTGGGAGGTGTCTTCAATCGCTTCCGGCGAACCGGCGCGGACCTGCAAGGTGAAAATTGCGCGGTCGGGCACCACATTCACAGCCTCGCCGCCATCCGGGATATAGCCGTGGATGCGGACATGGTCCTCATCGCGGAACGTGTCGCGCTGTGCGTCCAGCAGAGCCATTGCCCCGCGCATCATGGAAATAGCATTGATCCCCTTGTCCGGATTGGCACCGGCATGGGCGGCCTTGCCGTGGAAGACCAGCCGTTTCATCACGAAGCCGTTGAAGCCCGATGGTGTGAAATTGCGCCCGCCGGAATGGAGCATGATGGACAGGTCGATATCGTCGAACACACCCTCGGCGATCATTTCCGATTTGCCGCCGAAAAACTGCAGTTTTCCCGCCTCGATCAGACTGGCGATATGCGGCTGGTTCTGGCACTCTTCCGAGGGGGTCGCGATAAACGCCAGCGAACCGGAAAGATGTTCCAGCACTTCGGGACGCGTGAGCACCTCCGCACAGCCGAGCATCGCGTTCAGCGCGGCATGATGTCCGCAGGCATGGGCGGCATGGGTCTCCGGATCGGCATATTTGTGCTGCGGCACGATCAGAGCATCGAGTTCGCCCAGCACCGCCAGCCTCGGGCCGGGACGTCCGGTATCGATATCGGCGCGGCGTCCGGTGATTGCCAGTCCCGTCTGCTGTTTCAGTCCGAGTTTTTCGAAATGTTTTCCGACCAGCGCGGATGTTTTGTTTTCGCAATAGGAGAGTTCCGGAATCCGGAGCAGTTCCTCGCCGCGGCGGATCGATTCATCGGAGTGCGAATCCTGATATTCGCAGACCCGGCGTTTCAGTTCGTCTTTATTCATTTTCACATCTCCTGAAGTTTCCGGAAAGTTTCACAGAGCTGCCGGACCGACAGTTTTTCCTGCGGGAATTTGACCTCGGACTGGATCACTTCGAGCCGGGGTGCTTGTTTCAATAATTCCATCGTGTGTTTCCAATCGATATTTCCGAGTCCGGGGAGCAGATGCTGATCCTCATAACCGTTGTTGTCATGCAGGTGGCAGTTCACGATATGCGGCAGCATCTTTTCGAGCGCATGATCCTCCCATTCCGGCTCATATCCGGTCCCCGCATAATTGCGGCGGGGCAGACTGTCCGGAATTTCCCGGCCGTGGTCCATGATGTTGGCATGGCCGGAATCGTAGCAGAATCCCAGATACGGAGTCGGATATTCGTTTTTGAGCGTCAGCAGACGGTTCGGCCAGCAGAGTTTCGGCATGCCGTTTTCCAGACAGATTATGATTTGGCGTTTTTCAGCTTCCGGGAGCATAACATCGAGCTTGCGTCGGATCTCGTCCATGAGCTGCGCTTCGGAATAAGCGGGGAACCGGAAGTCGCCGCCGGAATGCAGGGTATAGGTTTTGAGCCCGAAGTCGGCGGCGATATTCAGGCACGCCAGATGACGGTAAAGAAGCATTTGACTGTATTTACCCTGCGGACAGCACAGGTCGGAGATGCCCATGTAGGGGCCATGCGCGTCCAGAAAGGACAATCCTGCCGCCTGGATTTCCTTTTGGAGCTGATCCGCGGCAGCCGGGTTTTCCAGAATGCGGTAAAGCATGGAATGGGAGAGGATCAGATAGTCGGCTCCGTTGTCGCGGAATTCCTGCAGGAGCGAACTCCGCATGGCAGGTTCGAAATCCGGATAGCGGCTCAGGCAGAAGGTGACCGGAATTTTCTTCATTTGCCCGTTCCTTTCCGTTCCGCCAGAAATTCCCGGATGCGTGCAAACGCCTTGCGCAGTTCGGCGCAGTCCATCGTGAAGGCTATGCGGATGAAATTCCGGTAAGCGGGACCTCCGTAAGCGCTGCCGTGGATCACCGCCACCTGCTTCGATTTCAGCAGGGACATGGCGAATTCCTCGCCGCTCATGCCGGTGCGGGAGACATCCAGAAAAGCGTAGAAGGTCGCCGGGATCCCCGTGCTGACGATTTCCGGGATCGTGCGCAGTTCTTCCAGCAGACAGTTGCGGCGTTTTTCGAATTCCCTGCGGATATAGGATTCATCGGTGCGGTCGGACAACGCTTCGATCGCCGCATATTGCGACGGCAGCGGGGCGCAGGCCACAATGTTTTCCGTCATCTGGGTCATTACGCGGACCAGCGGGGCAGTGGCGAGGGTCCAGCCGACCCGCCAGCCGGTCATGGCATAGCGTTTGGAAAAACCGTTCACCACCGCGGTGCGTTCCCGCATGCCGGGACGCGTCAGAATGCTTTCCGCCCGTTTGCCGTCGAACACCAGATGTCCGTAAATCTCATCGGCAACGACCGTCAGATCATGTTTCTTCGCCAGTTCGGCCAGCTGGTCGAGCACCTCGCCGGGAATGACCGCACCGGTCGGATTGGCGGGGGAATTGAGCACCAGCAGACGGGTATTCGGCGTGATCCGTTTTTCGATCTCCTCGGGACGCACCACAAAAGCGTCTTCCGGGCGGGTCTCCACAAAAACGGGCTTCGCACCGAGGGATTTCACGACTTCGCCGTAATTGATCCAGTAGGGCGCGGGAATGATCGCTTCGTTGCCGGCATCCAGCAGGCTCCACAGACAGAGGTAAGCGGATTCCATGGCGCCGACCGTGACGATGATTTCCGAGGCGGGATCGAACGTCATGCCGTATTCTTTGCGGGCGTCTTCGGCGATGGCTTTACGGAGTTCCAGCAGACCTGCATTGGCGCTGTAACGGGTTTTCCCCGCTTCGATCGCGCGGCATCCGGCCTGACGCACGTTTTCAGGCGGCGGCAGATCGGGATCGCCCAGCGTCAGATCGATCACGCCGGTGTATTTCTGTGCTTCATCGTAAATCCGCCGCGGTTCCGACGGGGTCAGGTTTCGGGCTCGTCCGGACAGTTTCATTTATCTCTCCATTCCTTTCGGGGATAATTTTCTTTTTGGATAATATAAACGGAACTGTCCGGATTGTCAATAGGACAGCATTGCTAAAACTTGACTGAAATTGCGGTTTTTCAGCCTTTGGTCCGGCGGAACAGGCGCGGCATCAGACCGGAAAATGCTTTGATGCGGCGGGAGAAATGGGCCAGATCGGAAAATCCGGTCCGGGCTGCGATTTCCTTGACCGGCAAGGCCGTGTATTTCAGCAGGGAAACAGCTTCGGAACAGCGGATCTCCCACAGGACCTGAACGGGCGTTTTTCCGGTTTTGGCGCGGTACTGGCGCAGAAAATGATACTTGGTGAGTCCGGCTGCGGCGGCGAGGTCGTCCAGCGTGACCGGCTCTGCCAGATGCTGCCGCATGAAGGTATGGATTTTCCGGATGAATTCGCTCTCATGATCCGGCGCGGCAGTTCCCGCATGGAAGATTTTCAGCAACAGGCACAGATAATCATCGGCGCAGGGGATCTCCTGCATGGACAGCGATTGTTCGCTGAGTGCGGCGGTCAGCGGACGCAGCAGACCGCCCTGATCGCGGCATACGAGGATCTCATCGGCGGAAAAATCCGGATCTTCGAAGACGATGAAACAGCTTTCCACCGGTTCGTTTTCGTCGCTCTGTTCCCAATGGTGAACCCCGGCCGGATAAAGTGCGGCTTCCCCGGCGCGCAGAGTCAGCTGCTGCGACTTGCCGGAAATGTGCATGACTCCGCCGAGGACCACGATCAGTTCATGATGCGGATGCACACTGAAATTATTGTGCCAGCGGACATCCGGCATCACTTTGCCGATGTAAACGAACCGGGTTTTCTTCGTATTCCGATCTTTCAACTGATTATCTCCATGCTGAAAATGAAACTGGCTTATTATACATTGCGATCACAGTATTTTCAAGCCGGAGATCAGCTTTGATGCCGGGAGACTGATAATCCTGACCGATGTTTTTTTACGATCCGGATTTCAATCTTTTTCCGGTTCAGCAACCGGGGAGACATAGACATTGTCCAGGTCGAGAATGCTGTCCGGAAGAACCTTGAAACGGACGGCGACCCGTTCCGTCGGGACACCGGCTGCCTCCGTTTCGAAATGATAAGTTTTCCATTCAGGAGTCAAATTCCATTTCCGATATTTCTGCGTCGTTTTCAGAATATCGTAGCCGACGGCTTTGCGTTCTTTCTTGTCGCGATAACTGCAGGTCCAGAGCAGGAAGGAACCTTTGCCCCGGACCTGAAAGGAGATTTTCAGTTTTCCCTTGCCATGCGGGATGAAATACTGGATGACGTAGCCTTTCTTCAGCTGAATATAATAGTTCCCCTCGGATTCGAGCTTGTAGGTTCCTTCGGCATCGGCGGAAATGCGCCACGCGGCGGGAACCAGTTCCTTATCATCGGAAAATACCCAGCCTTTCCGGTTTTTAAACCGGTCATGACGGCTCCGTTTGCTGTCCGGGACGGCGTCGTTGAAATCCGGATTGTTCCAGGAGGACGCGCTGGCATTCTGCCTCAATCCTGAAACTCTTTTGTCCGCGAATTTGATGTTGACAAAATTCTGGATGCCATGGAAAGCGCCGCTGCTGCAGGAACTGGCCTCCGAAAATATGCCGGACGGCGACTGCGGATCGGTGATTTTCCGCTGTCTGGCGACATTGAGTTTCCAGGTGCTGCCGACATAACATTTCATGCCGATCTCGCTGGCGGGAATGGCGGCTTCGAGGATCCAGCGGTCCTTCAGGACGCGGCAGGCGATCCGGGCGTTGGTGGTGAAAGCCGCATCCCTGAATCCGGGGCCGTGCTTTGCATCCAGCACCTGTCCGCTGGAATTGATTGCGAGATGGTAATACTTTTCCGCCATGTCCGGATAATTGTAGAAGAGTTCCACGGAATTGCCCAGAGCCGCCCAGCCTTTGTCATCGCGCTGAACGGTCTTGCCGGCGACGATTTTTTCCGGCTGCGGCTCCATGCATTCGACGGCGATATAAAGCGTATCGGTGTCATAGGTCACCCGGACGTATGACTGCTGGACTTTCGCCGTTTTTTTCGTCGTTCCGCCGGGCTTGAAATTGGCAAGGACATCGGCATTTTTCCAGTCCGGCTCATCCAGCACGCCGTCGATCCTGATCGGGGCGGTGCGCTTGTAAACGGTCAGTTCGCGGAAATTGGTCAGATATTCCCGGCGTGCCTTGACCCACGTGGCAAGGAAGATTTCCCTGTCGCGGAGGACATGTTTCAGCACTCTCGGATCGGGATCGGTCTTTGCCGCCGCAATCGCCTTTTCCAGCAGAGCCAGCAGTTTTTCCTCGCTGCCCGCCTGATCGAGACAGCGGCCCAGCGGGGCGCCGAGTCCCCAGCCCATGCAGCCGGGTGTTTCGGTGAAATATTTCGTGAGATTTTTCCGGAACTCTTTGAAGCCGCCTTCCCACGCTTTGCCGTAATACAGGGAGTTGATCGTTTCATATTCTTTTTCGAAATCGAAATCCGGATCCCACATCGAAAGCGAGGAAAGATAACAGATCTGCCACATGGCGTACCAGAACAGATTTTTTCCGTAGTAGGGATTGGTCTTCCGCAAAAATTTGAGCGTGGCCGGAAATGGTGAATTGACGCAGAAACTGCTGCCGGCGAACCCCAATTCCTTATATGCTTTGAAATTGTCGAACAGCACTTTTTCCGAAGGAAGATAAGAGAATCCCGGCGAGCCGCCGCCATCATACGCGCCGATCTCGTCCCGGTTGTAAACGAGGGGATGTCCGGTCTTTTTCCACATCCCCATGATCTTCCGCAGTTCGCCGTTGACCGAACAGGCCGGATCGGTGATGCTGTGGCGCCAGCACTGGTGGTTGTAGGAGATCATGACCGCGATCCTCGGATCGATTTTCACTTTCGCCGGCGGATACCAGAAATCCTGATAGGCCCAGCCGGCGATCATGACCGCGGGATCCTTTTTCCAGACCCGTTTGGCGACCTCGGTCACCATATACCAGTAACGGTCGGACCGCGCGCCCTTGGTCCCTTCCATGGCGGGATCGTCCAGTGCCCGGCATTTTTCGCATTCGCACCAGACCGGCGTATCGTTGTTTCCGAGGATGATGTAATGCTGGGAGCCGTATTTGCCCCGGGTCTCCTTATAAAGATTTTCCGCCAGCAGATCGAGCAGTCCCGGATCGGAAACGCAGGGGTTCGGGCTGAGTCCGCCCGTAAGAGGACGCCGTTCCCCGCCGATCAGCGGAAAATATTCGGGATGGCTCTCGAACAGCGCTTGAAGCGGTTCCTTTTTCCAGGAACAATTTGCCATCAGATAGGTCATCACATGTCCGCCGTAGGCCGCGCCAGTGACTGCCAGCTCGTCCATCCGGTCGGCATCCGGAGTGCGTTTCCCGGTTTTTCGGTTGACGAACTGGCCGATCCGAGCCTGTGCCAGCATTTTGTTCCGGGCCAGCCAGCGGTAGGCGGTCAGTTCATTCGCCACGGTCTTGCGGATCTTCAGATACGGATTCTGAATTTCGGTCCCTTCCGGCACGGAAACAGAAGTTTTTTTCTGAAAATATTCCCCGTCATCCCCCGGCACCAGCCAGCGGATCCCGCCGTATTTTTTCAGCAGGTGATAACAGCCGTAAAGCGCACCCCGCGGATTCTGTCCGATCACATACACATCCGGTCCGACGGACACTACGGCGAATCCGTCCTCACGCAGAATCGAGGGAGAAAGTTTTGCCTGTTTCACCAGTTCGGCATCATCGAGCGTTCCGATAAAAACATTGCCGGATTTCCGATCTTTCTCACCGATGATCCGTAGATCAGCTCCGGTGATTTTTTTCAGATACTTTGCCAGTTCCTGTGCGCCGAAACGGACCGGCGGCGGGGCATCATCCTGGATGACGACCGCGCATTGCGCAATGCCGTCCCGGACCAGATCGGCAGCCTGGGCGAACATACCGGCAGCCGCCGATATGGCGATCAGTAAAATCTTTCCCGACTTCATGTTGGCACCATTACGGTTTCGGATCTTTGTATTTGCTCCAGCCCGTTCCATTGTCCCAGCACAGATGATAACCGCTGGTTTCGTACCAGGCGCTGCCGAGGACCCTGTACATCGAGGCCCGGTCCAACCTCGACGGCATCTTGCGGGCTTCGACATGACCGTCGGCGAACAGGATATTCAGGTTGAGATTATGCCGCGGCGCGGGGGAACCGTTGCTGTCGCTTCGGTAGCAATGGACGAGCTGGTAACCTGCCAGCGTGTCATTTTTTTCCGCATCCATGGTCACATACTGCAGCGACGGAGCCGGACAGGTGGATTGTTTCTTCAGTGCCCCGGTACGAGCATAGAAGCCCAGACCGCGGTAGTTATATCCGTAATATCCCTGCGCAGGTTCCGGAACTGCTTTCGCCACAGCTCCGCAGCGCAATACTTTTCTGCTCATGTATCTCAAATTGGTCTGCTTATCGACTGAAGTCGGATTCGAAGGCCAGAACATCTGGTAGGCCCAGCTCTGTCCCCCCAGATTGTAAGGCGGATAAAAATCATAAAAATCATCCGCATACATCCGGAAACCGTGCGAGATCTGTTTCTGGTTGCTCACGCATTGACTTTGCACGGCCATGTTTTTTGCCTTGCTCAAGGCCGGCAGCAGCATGCCCGCCAGGATCGCGATAATGGCAATCACCACGAGGAGCTCGATCAGCGTAAAACGGCGAACCGTTTTACGCTGGAATGATGAATGATGATCCTCCTCCGCTCTTCGAGCTGTGGAGGACATGGAGATGAAAGATGAATTTCCGTTCATGTTCTGTTCCCTTTCCGCTGTTGAATCCGATCAATACGCGTTTTACATTCTGCTGATTACTTTATACTGAGAAAAGAAAAAAACAAGAGGAATGGAGTTATATTATTATGATAAATAATTGTATTATTGCGATAAGCGGCGATTACCGAGCCGGAGAAATATGGAGGCGTCGGCAGAGTTGCAGGCGGCTGCCTGAAGCACAATGCCCTGGCACCGTTTTTCGCGATTTACGGACCTGACGGACGTGTTGGACGATGGCGCGAGTCCAAACGTCATGACGCGGGAAGAAAAGGATTGCAGCTGCAGAAAATGACGCCTTCCGCTTTTCCCGCCACGGAAAACAGCCATGGACAAGCTATCATCACCGCGGGGAAATATGGGAACGTGATAATTTTACTGCCGGAAGAATCTGGCGGTCAGCGGATGCCGAACAGCCGGAAGTGATTTGCGGGGATCGGCATGGACCGGAGCTCGTTTTCCCTGGTCTCGCGATCCGTCCAAAGTTCGCGGACGGCGGTGAATTTCCACGGCAGTTTCCCGATCCCTGCCGGGAGTTCATTCCGGGTGAAATTGCCGGCGACGATCAGATAACGGTATGGTGCTCCCGCGGGAAGTTCATACCAGCTGACCAGAATTCCCTTCTGCGAGGATTTCAGTGTGCCGTCGAACCAATAGCCGTGGAATTTGGCACTGGCCAGTTTAAGCTGATCCTTGATGACCCACCAGCGGTCCACAGTTTTTGGCTGGATGAAATCCGCCGAGATCCCGACATCATGGACCAGCACCGGGGTCAGGGTGCGGATAGCCCATTCCGGATTGGTCTGGAAATCTTTTTTGCGCGCTTTCAGATGCGGCGCATAACCAGCCGCCCGGCCGGGTTCCGGCAGCAGGATCACGCTGACTCCGCGGATCTTCCAGTTCATCGCCGACTGCCAATGTTCCAGCGGGATATTTTCACAATAGAAATAATCCGGATTGGCTGCAAACGGATTGGTGAATTCCTCACCCGGCCAGACATGATCGGAAAAATCATGGACAAAGGGCGCCATGTCCGCGCCGGGGACATGATTGACCATGATTTTCCCGTGACGCCGGATCAGTTTGTATTCGCGCATCAAATATTCCCGCTGCCCGAGCAGGGTGGACGAACTGAATTTCTGACCGAAGGCGTCGATTCCGCCGCAGCCGTGCCGGGGATTTTCGCAGACCCGGCTGTGGGCGCAGTCGTTGTAAATCCCGCCGATATTCGGATTGAGCTTGAACAGTTCCGTCAGATTGTAAAGCAGTAAGTCGGTGATGCCCGTGCTGCCGCAGCAGGCATAATCCGTATGCGGCACACCGTCCTCCCGGTAGCCCCAGATGCAGACCGGCAAGGTGACCCAGTCCCGGAAAAAGTAATCGTATTCCGCTTCATTGGTCCCCAGATGGGACGGCATCGTGTAAGGGATGCCCCGGTACGGCAGATACGACCGGGTTTTCCACGACGGCGGATTTTTCCTTCTGGCTTCCAGCTCTTTCAGATAGCGGTCGACCCAGCGGGGCTTGTGGCTGGACGGCGTGGTCCAGCGCTGAGGTGTCTGGTAATCATTCCAGACATGATCTCCTCCGCCGCCCTGCTGCAGGTTCTGCATGGTCGGAACCCGGTAGCCGCCGTAGTTGTGATCCCGCCAGTTTTTCAGCGGGGAACGGGACGGGGTTCCCTGGAACACCATGGTATACGCAAGAGTCTTTGTCACTTCCGCCTGGCGCGAAATGATCTTTGCACAGAAACTGATCTCATTGTCATTCCGCGAGAGGGTAATATTGTTTTCACCGGGTCGGTTCAGCCAGTTTGCGTTGGAACGGGAATGCCAGGCAAGCCCCTTTTCGATCCCGCTCAGCCACACCAGATTGCCGTATGGATTCTTCAGCGGATCGAACCGCCATTCGATCCGGCCGCTTTCCCATTTATACAATGACTTGTCATAATGCTGTTTGAAGACATATCTGCCGATTTCCGGGGGCATCCGGAAATTCAATGCCATCCCGGTGATTTCCGCTTTTCCCCTGGCCGGAGTCATGCTCCAGTCGACCTTATACATTCCGTCGAACCACAGCTGCCCCTGCCATGAAAAAGAGAAATCCTGCGATTTCCCTTTGCCGGCCAGTTCGATATAATCCGGATATTCCTTCACGATCCGGGGCGCATCCCATTCGATTTTCTGCTTGCCGATCTTCAAGACCGGAGCCGAAGTCAGCAGTTTCAGCCCGCGGGAAACGATCTGTTCCGGGAACGGTCCGGCGCCGAATACATATTCCCGGTCCGACACCCGGAAACGGGTCCGGTCTATTTTTTCAACGGGAGTCCAGGGTTCCGGAACGGTATGGTCCGCACCGAGCCGGACCTTATACGGAGTCATATCCGGCACCCGGAAACGGATGCTTTCCTTCAGTGGTCCGGCATCGGGGATTTCCGCTTCGATCCGGTAATTTCCCTGCGGCAGGTTGTCCGGCAGAGGCAGCGAAACTTCGAAGACGCTTTTCCGGGTCGTGAAATCTTTTCTGCTGCATTCTTTGCCCGATGATTCCGTCCGCAGCCGGACCGTGCCGCCGACTCCGGACGAAAGCCGGTCCAGCAGTTTCTTTCCCGCATTGTTCAGGTTCACGGAAACCGCAATCTGTTTTTCATTCGGATGACAGTCGAACAGCAGTTCCACCGGGCGGTTGACATAGTAAAACCCTTCATAAAAACCGACCGTTTTCCCCTTGGGATCGCGGGCGGAAACCACGAGCCGCTGACGGCCGGGAGGCAGTGCGGTTTTCCACGGAGTTACACCGGGGTCGCCGTTGTATTCGATCCGGGTGCCGTTTTCCTGTTCATAGAAAGCGGAGACCTTGAGCGACGCGGGCTGTTTGGAGAGTTCCAGATCCAGCTGGCCCGAGGAGAAATTCCCCAGTTTCCGGATATTGAGGAAAACCGGTGCATTGGGAAACAGCAGCCGTCCGAAAGCCTTTGGCGAATTGTACGCCCCGCCGGCGTATGCCCAGCCGAAAGCGCCCGGATCGCGGTTGAGATAGCTGGAAATGTAAAAATTCCCGGTCCAGCTGTCATCCGGCGGCTCGAGTTTCAAATCAGCCAGCGGGATCGCCAGCTCCGCACTCCAGAATTGCGGTCCGGCAAATGCCGCCGACTTCAGATTTGCATTCCATTTCGAAACTGCGTTGCAAGAGTCGAAGACTGCACCGTTGGCATTGATGATGAATTGACAGCGGACATCGCGTTTTTCCGAGCGGAAATGGATTTCGAAAGAATCATCTTCCCAAATATTGCCGTCCCGGTTCCGGTGGACCCGTTTTTTCGCGGGGGCATCGCTGAAACAGGCGATATAGAGATTTTCATGATCGTGTTTCAGATAGACTTTCCCGTTGAGCTGCTGGGTTTTGTTTTTACTGCAGCCGCACATCTGGCAGACCGGGACGGCGGCGGCATCGGACCATTCCTCAGGATCGATTCTGCCGTCAACACGAATTTCTTTGACTGACCGCGGAATGCTCGCAGTCAGCAGTTCCCGCTGCGAACCGAATTCGGAAACCGCATATTTCAGGTAATCGTCACGGATTTCCTTCGCGCTCAGCGGACGGTTGTATATCCGGAGATTGTCGTAAGCGGTGCGGTGTTCCTTATCCTTGCCGGACGATTTCCTGCCGAGGCAGAAAAAACCTTTTGGATCGGGTGCCGGGAATTCCATCGGGGCATCAAAACGGATTTCAGGTTTCCGCCAGGCCACGGTCTTCGGCAGGATCCCGTCCACATACAGTTTCATCCCGTTCCGGTCCCACACCGCATCCAGTTTATGCCACTTGTTCAGAGGCCAGTTTTTTTCATCCACCAGCGCCACAGCGGAAAAAGTTTTTTTCGAGCCCGGCGCCAGATCGTTCTTCAGATAGAAGTACAGATGGTTTCCCCAGACGTATTTTTCGATATAGATTTTAAAATTCTTCTGTTCCGCCCAGAAGAACACTTCCATGGATTTATTGGAAGTCTTCCAGTTCTGCGGAGCCACCCACAACGAGACCGTCCCCTGCCGGGGATCGAAATTGTTCTTTATCGGATAACGGCATTCCTCGGTTTTGTCCATTACCAGAGCATTGTCTTTCTTCGTGATCCCCTCCCACATCCGGAGATGAAGGCTGGGATTGGCGAAGGTCGTGCTTTCTTTCTTCCCTTTCGCATAGTCGGCAGTAACCGAGAAACCGTCAAAATCCGCCCGGAACAGCAGCGAATCGTCGGCAAAAATCAAAAACGGCAACAGCAGCAGTCCGGAAATGAATATTTTCAGCATTGGATTTCTTCCTTCTGTAGTTCAAAGAGTTTCTTTCCCATAATTCACAAATTGCTTGAGATATTCGGCAGTCGGCGGATCCTTGATGGCTGTGACATGGCCGGCGAGCATCAGATAGTTGGCGGTATGGTTCGGATGCACATAGCCGACGGAACCGTAAGTGGGATTGATCATAGTGCCCCACCAATGCCAGCCGTTGGACTGGAGCAGCGGCTGACGCTTGTTGGTTCCTTCCAGATAACTGTCCGTGAAGGCCGGGATCATTTTGGCGTCGGCCGGGGTAAAATACGTTATCTTCCGGGCATTGTCATAGCGCCAGGGACCACTCCGGAACAATCCGAACGCTCCGGTATTGGCGCAGTAATTTCCGATGTAACTGGACCAGCTGGAAGACATATCCGCCCAGGTTTTCGACTGGGTGGGGCACATGAAAACCTTCTTGTATTTAGCCGTGCTGTTCACCGGGACATTCCAATTCATCATGATCAGCTGGATTTGAATGGTATAGGCCTGGTTCGACGTATCATAAACGATGGAAACCGGCAGATAATCGTTGTTTTCCATGTAATACGAAGTCACCAGAAGGTGGATCTGTTTCATGTTGTTGGCGCACGACGTGGCCCTGGCTTTTTCCCGTGCCGCATTCAATGCCGGCAGCAGCATTCCCGCCAGAATCGCAATGATCGCAATTACGACCAGAAGTTCTATCAGTGTAAAGCGTTTTGCCGTTTCACGCGTCCGGCATGAGAAGAGAGACAGGATCGGCGAGGTGTTAAAAATGTTGTTGCATTTCGGCATAGTTTCCATCCTTTTATTGTTGTTATATTTCAAATTGAATTCCACATATCATCAATTGGCCGGCATTGCAGTCCGGCGCGGTTTTGCAAGCTTCGCTTTCCGGCCGGCCTTGCGGCAGGTTTCCCCCGCGACCAATTCCGGTTCGACGGGCTGCCACCGGAAGGTCTTGGAACCGTCCCGATGCATGTCGGAGATGCTTTCGATCAGACGGAATCCGATCTCATACATGGGAACGCGGACATAAGTCAACGCCGGGATCAGCCCCGTGAACGTCACCCCGGATGCGATTGCCATGATCTGAAAATCCTTCCCCGGGGTCATTCCGTTTTTCCTTGCCGCCACAAAAATATCCCGGACCAGGTAGGCATTGTTGCAGAAAATGAAAGATCCTTTGATCCGGTTCAGGATTTCCGGAAGCTGATACAGGTCGTTTTCATCAAGGATCTGCGTGAACAGACGGTCGGGACCGATCCCTTTTCTGCAGCAGAGGGAGACAAAGCAGGAATGACGCGTTCCGAGATAATTTTCATTCCGGACGCGGAGCGTCAGCACAGCTATCGTCCGGGCACCGGAATCCAAGGCGGAATCCATGACCAGATCAAGCGCTTTTTCATGATCGTAATAAATCGGATTCAGCGGTCCGGGAATCAGTTCCGGCTGGTCCGCGACGTTGAAAACCGGGAAATCCCGTTCCGCCAGTTCCAGCTGGATGTCCCGGTTCTGGTCGCCGACGAATATCGCGCAATCGTAATTCTCATGGATCCGTTCGATCTGACGGAATTTTTCCCTGAAACTGCTGTTCTGGCCGATATGGAGAAAATCCAGCTGGACCGAATGTTCTTGCGCCCCGGCGAGAAAGCCCCGGTACAATTCGCTGCTGAGTCCCCAGATCTCCATTTCCAGAACCTGCGACGTGATAGCCATTTCCGGGAATACGAATACCATCCTCAATGGTTTCCCCGGCCGTTCGAAAAAGTTTTCCGGCACGAACAGCCCGCTCTGCGGCATGGAAATGAGGCAGTTTTCATCTTCCAGCAGTTTGCACGCTTTCTGCACGGTCAGACTGCTTACCCCGAATTCCTCCGCCAGTTTCCGCACCGTATCAATGCGCTCTCCCGGCTTGTAATAGCCCTGTTCTATTCGGGCGAGCAGCGCATCTTTCAATTGCTGCGGAAGCGGGATCCCCTTCTTTTTGTCCAATACGCATTTCACGTTTTTTTCTCCTGATCCAAATTGTACTACGACAATTAATATAACCGGATAATACAGTTTGTCAAGACGGGAAAAAAGTTTTTTTCAAAAATCCGCACCGGAATGAACGCGGTCAACATTGCCGGCGCGGCATGGGACAGGTTCCGGCGAACGGCGGTGAATGGGTATATCGGGAGTATTGGGCTTAATGGGAACGCCCGGCAGTGCCGGGCTCCCGGTGGAGGGAGTGCGAGTTCAAAGTCACGGGATTGGCAGTCCGCCGTTACCGGTAAAGCGCCTTCTCCCAACACCGGATGTGTTATCTGTCACTGCAGCCGGTCTTTCAGGATGATCTCCACTACGGGGACTTGGACATCGGGTTTCAGGACCGGAAGTTTCAGAGAGATGTTGCCCGCCGAGGTATCCGCCTTGTGTGTAGCCGCGGCGGAAGCTTCGTCGAACTGGATCTCGCTCATGTCGTGGAGGAATTGGGCATAGCGTACCTTGCCGCCGAGTCCCGGCAGTTCGAGATAGCGGAAGGGCCAGGAATAGATGTGCAGATACAGCCGGTTGGTTTTTTCGTTCCAGGTGTAGCGGCAGCCGTCGGGTGCGGTCAGACCGGGCGCGGAACCGCAGCCGTAAATGGACTTGCTGTTGAATTTCATCCATCTGGCGAAACCGGCCAGCCGTTCTTCGGCGCGGCTGTCCAGAACTCCCCGCGCGGTCGGACCCACGTTCATCAGCAGATTGCCGTCGCGGGAGACATGATCGACCAGCAGTTTGATGCACTGGTCTTCGCTTTTCCAGGTGGCTTCATCGCGGTGATAGCCCCACGATCCGGAGAAGGTCTGGCATCCTTCCCACGCCACCGGATTGCCGTTCTCGTCCTGCATGGCTCTGCCGGGCGTGTACTGTTCCGGCGTCACGATATCGCCGGAACCGGGGAGGTCCAGACGGTTGTCGATGATGATATCGGGCTGAAGCGAACGGACGGTTTTCAGCAGTTCTTCCGATTCCCAGTGCTGATGGCCCTTGCCGAGCGTAATGTCTTCCGGATGTTCCTTGTTCGGATAGGAGAAATCGAACCAGATGATATCGATCTTGCCGTAGTTGGTGAGCAGTTCGGTCACCTGATCGCGCATGTATTTCGCATAGCGGCGCATATCGCGGCCTTCGTTGTGCTTCTTGAATTCCTCGTCGGAAAGATTGCGGTAGGGGCCGTTCCTCCGGTCGATGACGAAATCGGGGTGATGCCAGTCGATCAGCGAATAGTAAAGGCCGACATGAAGCCCCTCGGCGCGGAAGGCGTCCACGACTTCCCTGAGCAGATCGCGTCCCGCGGGCGTATTGGTGACCTTGTAATCGGTGTATTTGCTGTCGAAGAGACAGAATCCCTCGTGATGTTTGGTCGTGATGACGAAATACTTCATCCCGGCGGCTTTGGCCGACTTGGCCCATTGTTTCGGATCGAAGAGATCGGGATCGAAGAGGTCGAAATAGATCTGGTATTTTTCGTCGGGGATTTCTTCGTGGTGGCGGATCCATTCATGACGGGCGGGGAGG
>JAZUCR010000426.1:0-3265 GCA_045639225.1 Victivallales bacterium | reverse complement strand
ACGACGGCGGGGCTGGCAGACAGCGACAGGGCCATGGGATATGAGGAGCCCTGGGTAGATTGAGTTTGGGGTCGAACACTAACACACTCGAAACACTAAAAACACAAAAAATGGGAGGATGTGGGATGGAAAATTATTATTTAAAAACGATTACGGTACCGATTCCTGAAGACAAACTGGTTGTGATCCGGAAGGGGGAACGGGTCGAATACGAAATCGACCGGATTTATTTACCGGAAGAGCAGAATACCCGGGTGAAACGGAAGGTGATCGGGAAAGTGGACCCGGTGCAGCCGGGGAGGATGTTTCCGAATGAATTCTATTTTGAACTGTTTCCGGATAACGAGGTGCCGGAGGAAGTAAGGGATGAGTTTTTACGGGAATGCGAGATTAAGAGGCAGATGAAAATAATCAGGCGTTCGCCTGAGGAGGTTGTTGATCATGTTGTCAGAGGATTGTATCAAATGAGTCAGGAAGAAAAGGATTTCGCGTCTGCGGACGCGACCAGGGCTTTCCGAGAGCCCGGGGCTGCCGCCCGTTCTCCGCTGAAAACGAGCACACAGGCTCGTTTTCCGGGCGCGTCGAACCCCTGGACCTTCGGAGTGCAAAGACGGGTTTTTGATGAGATTTATTATGCTATTGAAGAACTGGCGGGGAAGTTTCCGAATGAAAAGATTGAGCCGTTTAAGGTGGAGCGGATCAACGAGGTTCTGGAGGAACTGCGCGGAATATCTCCGGATGATGGTATTAACAAATATCTGCGTTTGATTGAGGAAGGGCTGACTTACAGCGATGTTTTGCTGATGATGAAATGGTACAAGGTGCTGCCGCGATAGCGGCTGCCTGTCTTAGTGAATGCAGAGGATATCGGCAATCCGGATTTCCATATATGCGCCGCCGGCGGTGACCTTCCGGTCAAGAATAATCTTCTGCTCCGCAGGGTCGACTTTCCGGACGTGCCCGCTGACGGTTTCATACCGTCCGCCGGGCTTGAAGGGATCGCTGATAAAGTAAGTGACGGAGACTTCGGGTTTCTTTCCGCCCGCAAGGCAGCTGCTGATCCGGTTCAGTTCCCGGTTCAGCAGATGCAGGTCTTCTTCCCCGGGCTCGATTCTGCGATCCACGAGCCGGGCTTCTTCGCTGACCATATCGCCGTAGCCGACCAGGGCGGCGTACGGGGCGAACTGTGCGGCCCGGTCATACAGGGACATCTGCGGATGACGGTCCGATACATGATGCGGCAGATGAAAAATATCGGCATAGACGATCTCCGGATCCGGTTCTCTGCCGGCAATGTCTTTCTTCATCTTTTTTCCGCCTCCTGATCTGCTTTTTTCACCCGGCGTCCGGTATCGGCGCTGTCACCGGCCCGGTGCCCGCCGACCATGCCGTTGCGCTCGATGGTCGTGGCTTTCTCCTGAAGATTCATGCCCTTCAGAACAGCGTTTTTGCCGAAGCGTTCCTGCATGAGCAGCGTCGCCTTCTGCAGACGCTTTTCTTTTGCCTCGGCCGCTTTCGCTTCCTCCTTTTTCCGCTCCAGCTCCGCATAATCCGTGAACAGGTCCAGCTGAACGGGCGCTTCCTCCGGGATATCCTTTTCAGGGATCAGGCCGCAGGCGGCAATTGTGACGCGCCGGATCAGCAGATCCGGATCGGTGATGCGGTCGTACAGTTCCATCATAGCGTTCACAATGGCCCTGCCGGACGAAGTATAGCGGTCCAGATTGCCGGTCCCGTGGGCATGCTTCGGGCAGACGCGCCCATAGTAGTCGGTTCCGACGGTGCCGGTGTACGGCTTTCCGGTTTTCGCGACGCCGTAAACGGGCTTCTTTGCTCCCGCGCCGGCGTTCAGGACGATCAGGCTTTCCCGATCGTAATTCAGGGTCAGGGTGACCTGCTTTGTGACCAGGTTTTTCCGGACAAGATCCAGCGCCAGCAGTTCCGTCATTTCCCGGACAATCAGCTTTCCGTCGACAGCGTTATACGGCTCCGGCAACACCTGCCCGCTGCTGATGCTGTTTGTCTCCGGCCGGTATGCCTTGATATCGCTGATTCGCGCCGGCTCCCAGCCCCATGCGTGGTCGATCAGAAGCTCCGCGTTGATCCCCAGCGACTGATAAAGCAATTCTTCGTCCCGTATACTCAGGCGGGCAATATCGCCCATGGTGAAGCACTGCAGTTTTTCCAGACGGGCGGCGATCCCGCGGCCGACCCGCCAGAAATCCGTCAACGGCCGGTGGCACCAGAGCTGTTTCCGGTATGCCGTCTCGTCCAGCCCGGCGATGCGGACGCCGTCCCTGTCCGCCGGCACATGTTTGGAGACGATATCCATGGCCACCTTGGCCAGGTAAAGGTTTGTGCCGATCCCCGCCGTAGCGGTGATGCCGGTTTCCTGCAGCACGTTTTGGATGATCTGCCCGGTCAGGGCCCGCGCCGATTTTCCGTAGGTTTTCAGATAGCCGGTTACGTCCATGAAGACCTCATCGATGGAATAGACATGGATATCTTCCGAACTGATGTATTTCATATAAATCCCGAAGATCCGCGTGCTGTATTCCTCATACAGTTTCATCCGCGGAGGGGCTGTGATCCAGGAGATCCCGGCATTCGGGTTCTCTGCCAGTTCCAATGCGCTGAAAGAATCGGAGGTAAAAACGTATTCGCCGTTTTCATTTTTACGGATCCGGCCGGACCGGATGCCTTCGCGCAGCCGCTGCGCATTGGCATCTTTTATCCGCTGAACAACCTCAAAAAGCCTTGCCCGGCCGGGAATCCCATATGCCTTGAGACTCGGGGAAACAGCCAGACAGATTGTTTTTTCCGTGCGGCTTTCATCTGCCACGACCAGGTTTGTTGTCAGCGGATCCAGCCCGCGCTCCCTGCATTCGACCGAGGCATAAAAGCTTTTCAGGTCGATGGCGATATAGGTCCGATCCACCCGGCAGCCTCCTTTCTCCGGAATGCAGATGACGCTTTATCTGATTTTTCATACGCCAGACGGGGATCATGATCCTCCACCACATAAATGGTGCCGCAACGGGTAAAACCTGCCTTTTTGATCAGGCTTTGCATGACGACATTGTCACCGTGGGTGTCGATGCGCAGATGAGGGCATTGAGCATAAGCCCAATCCAGACAGAACATGCCGATTCCTTTTTCAGAACCGTCAGACGCGAGACGATGCACAACGCCGTACGGACCGGTATCCAGCCATGCGCCGTCTGTGATTTCCCTGTAGGTCGGTTCGATATCCGGCCCGTATGTA
>JAZUCR010000425.1:0-2144 GCA_045639225.1 Victivallales bacterium | reverse complement strand
TTCCCGACGGCAGCACCTTCGTTTCCGAAGATCCTTATCATTTCCTGCCCGGTCTGGGCGAGATGGATCTTTACCTTTTCAATGAAGGGGAACATCAGCGGATCTTTGACGTGCTCGGCGCGCATGTCCGGAAAATGGGGGAGGTCTCCGGCGTATTGTTCGCAGTCTGGGCGCCCAATGCCCGCCGCGTCTCCGTCGTCGGTGATTTCAACTGCTGGGACGGCCGTCGGCACATGATGCGCAGACTCGGCTCGTCCGGCGTGTGGGAGCTTTTCATCCCTTCACTGTGCTCCGGCGATATCTATAAATACGAAGTCCTGACCTCGGACGGGCGGGTGGTCAAGAAGCTCGATCCCTATGCTCAATGGACTGAAAAACGGCCGGGCAATGCGGGCCGGGTCCCTTCGGCTCAGCCGTTCGAATGGCATGACGACGCCTGGATGAAACAGCGCGGGAAACGGAATATCCAGGACTGTCCGGTTTCGATCTACGAAGTTCATCTGGGCTCCTGGGGCGGACCCGGTCTGCCTCCGAAGAAAGATCCGAAGGACAAAGAAGAATTTCACAATTACCGCGATCTGGCGAAAGCTCTGGCAGCCTATGTCAAGGAGATGGGTTACACGCATGTGGAACTGCTGCCGGTATGCGAGCATCCGCTGGATCAGTCCTGGGGATATCAGGTCACCGGTTTTTATGCTCCGACGGCCCGCTACGGCACGCCGGAGGATTTTGCCTTTTTCGTGGATACCATGCACCGGAACGGGATCGGCGTGATCCTCGACTGGGTGCCGGCGCATTTTCCGAAAGATGAATTTTCGCTGGGCCGGTTCGACGGCACGGCTCTGTATGAACATGCCGATCCCCGCCAGGGCGAACAGCTCGACTGGGGAACTTACGTTTTCAATTTCGGACGCAACGAAGTCCGGAATTTCCTGATCGGCAGTGCCCTGTGCTGGCTGGACAAATACCATGCGGACGGCCTGCGGGTCGATGCGGTCGCATCCATGCTGTATCTGAATTATTCCCGCCGGGACGGCGAATGGATTCCGAATAAATACGGCGGCAATGAAAACCTCGAAGCGATCGCGTTCCTGAAGCATCTCAACGAACTGACGCACCAGCTGTTTCCCGGTATCATGATGGTGGCGGAGGAATCGACTTCGTGGCCGGGCGTTTCCCGTCCCGTCTATACCGGCGGACTCGGTTTTACGTTCAAATGGGATATGGGCTGGATGCATGACATGCTCGACTACTATTCGCTCGATCCGGTCTACCGCAGCTACCATCATTCCCAGCTGACCTTTTCGCTTTACTATGCCTTCACCGAAAACTTCGTGCTGCCGCTCAGCCATGATGAAGTGGTGCACGGCAAAAAATCCCTGCTCAACCGGATGCCCGGCGATTACGAACAGAAATTCGCCAATCTGCGCGCCTTTTTCTGCGGCATGATGACCCATCCGGGCAAGAAGCTTCTTTTCATGGGCGGCGAATTCGCTCAATGGATCGAATGGAACTGCAATCAGGCGCTGGACTGGCATCTGCTGAGTTATCCCCGGCATACCGAAATGCGCCGGCTCAATGCCGAACTCAACCATCTTTACCGCAGCGAACCCTGTCTGTGGGAAGACGATTTCACCCCGAACGGCTTCCAATGGATCGAAGGCGGCGACGTGCAGCAATCGGTCGTTTCCTATCTGCGCTGGAACAAAGCGCATACCGAGGCGGTGGCGGTCATTCTGAACCTGACTCCGGTGGTGCGCGATTCCTATACGATCGGTGTCCCGTTCCCCGGTAAGTGGCGCGAGATCCTCAATACCGATGATTACCGTTTCGGCGGCACCGGTCTGCTGAATTCCCGCCCGGTCAAAACCGAGAAAGGGCTCTATCACGGCATGGCTCAGCATATTACTCTGCGGCTGCCCTGGCTTTCCGGCGTGATCCTCAAACGGGTTGCAGAAACGGAATCGTGATATGCTTGCCGTCCGTCCCTGGCAGAATCTGTATATCCATGTGCCGTTCTGTCTGTGCAAATGCGATTACTGCGCGTTTTACTCCGAAGCCGGATCGGAAAAACTGATGCGGCCCTGGCTGGATAAGATCAAAACAGAATTGAAGCCTTTGGCCGGACATCCTCTTCATACGGT
>JAZUCR010000424.1:0-17664 GCA_045639225.1 Victivallales bacterium | reverse complement strand
GAGATCTCCTGTTACCGTCTGGTCCGGGTCAATTCCGCCAAATTCCGGGATGCGGTGATCCTCACCTGCAACGATGAGGTGGCCGTCAATCTGATCAATGCGCTGACACTGGATAATTTTGCCTGCGGGCAGGATTACCGGCTGATCGGGATCGGCAATCTGGAGGCATACGGTTTGTCCATGGGGGATCAGGGACCGGTCATAGCCTCGATCCATTCCCCGATTGCGGCGATGGCGGAGGAAGCAGTCAAACTGCTGCTGTATAAGATCACCCAGGGGGTCGATTACAATTGCCAGCTCAAGATCACCACGGATTTTGTTCCCCGTCTGAGTTCGGGGACCCGTTGAAATGGAACCCATCAATGGAAAGTGAGGAATAAAAATGCTGAAATCATGGATCGCCGTCATATTGGCGGCACTTACCGGGGCCGCTGCGGCGGTTTCTCCGATCGGTCAGGGAACGTTCCGGCTGAGATCCGGAGTTGAAACCTCGTATGAAATTTTTGGAAATCCGCGTTTTCTTCACTTCAGGATCCGCTGCAGCGAACCGGATATGGACCAGCTGAAATGCGAAGGGACGGTCCATGATGTGAGTGTCTGGAAAGGTGATTCGCTGGAGCTGTTCATCAAACCCTCGAAAATCGGAACGGATATCGCTCATTTCGCGGTATCGCCCAATGGTTCCATGTATGACTCGATGGTCCGCGATCTGACCCGGACTCCGTCATGGACCCCGGCCGGAATCGAGGTCAAAACGGACCGGGGAAAGGATTTCTGGTCGGTCGATCTGAAAATCCCGCTGGCGGTCCTGGTCGGGATCCTGCCGGATGATAAGGCAAAAAAGGGATGCGGTCCGGACAGCTGGAGTTTCCTTATCGTCCGGAACCGTCGTGGCGGACAGAAGGAAATGATCAGCTGCGCACCCTGCAATTTCTGGCTCCAGCATGAAAAATATCTGAAGCTGAAAAACGTTCCGATGGAGCGTTCCGCCTTCCGCTGGAACATCAGCGGTCTGAAGATCGGCAAGCTGAAAAAACAGGATAACGGATATTCCGCCCTGGTGGAAGGCACGGTGGACAATGTGGGCGACCGGATGAAGATGATCACCGTAACCGCCCGCCTGACCGATCCGAAAAAAAGCAGTCCGGTCCGGCTGTCGGAACAGAAACTGGCGCTGGCGAAAGGACAGATGTTCCGTCTGCATGAGAATGCTTCATTGCCCCGGTGCGGCAATTATCTGCTGGAAGTCACGGTCAGGGACGGCAAGAGCCTGCTGTGCTGCCAGGCCGTTCCGGTCAAACTGGAATTTATCCCGATCCGGCTTTCCATTGTATCCGGTGCGTTCCGCGGCCGGGATATTTTCGCCTCGATGCCGGCGAAAAAACTGGTGTTCGAGCTGCATTCCGATCATCCGGTCAAGCTGGACGACACCTGCGAACTGGTGATCCGTGACGCCGCGAAAAAAATCATCGTCCGGAAACAGCTTCCGGCCAAAGAGGCTCTGTCGAACAAAATCACGCTGGAACTTCCGCACCGCAAGGAAGGATCGTATGTGTGCGAAGCGAAATTGTCCACGCCCGGTCTGCCGACTGCTGTCACGCCCCTGCGGATCCTTCCGCGCGTGGAAAACGAGATCTATCTGGCGGAGAACGGCAATTTTGTCCGCAACGGGAAAGAATTTTTCCCCGTCGGCGGTTTCGGCCATTTCGGCAAGTTCGTCCCGCCCGAATTCGAAAAAGAGAGTGTCTTTTCCGTGAATTACGGTCCGGTCCGTCCGAACACCGCCCGTTCGAAAGCGGTCTACGAACAGCCTGTTGAGAAATACGGCAGCCGCTCCCTGCCATACCCGGAACCGCCGGAATTATGGAGCCATCCGGTCAGTCCGGTGCATGCGAAACGGGCGCTGCGCCCGCTTCCGCCGGAAGCCGCCAAACGGATCGCCGAAGTGCTCTCCGGCTGGAAGGGCAGCGATGCCATTTTCGGCTGGTATATGGCGGATGAACCTTCCGAATCCAAATGTCTGCCGGAGTATTTCGAACAGGTCGCGGCGGTCTGCCATGAAACCGATCCGTATCACATGACCTTCATGGCGTTCAACAGTGCGACGGAGGCAGGAGTCTATGGAAAATCCTGCGATGCCGCGATCTTCGACTATTTCCCCGAATTCCACGAAAAAGGCATCAACCGTTCCCTCGATTATATCGCCCGCATGGCGGAACAGACCGCGCAGAACCTCGGACCCGGCAAGAGTCTGATTTCCGCGCCTCCGCTGTATGCGTATGTGGACAGCAGCATCCTGCTGCCCCGTTATGCTTCCTATGATGAAATGCGCTGCATGGTTTACGGTTCGCTGACCAATGATGCCGTCCGCGGGATCTGCTGGAACGATGTTTCCCGCGTGGGCGCCTGCCTGGACCATTACATCGGCATCCCGCGGATCTCGCGCAACCTGAAAGCACTGGAAAAATTCTGGCTCTCGCGGGATCTGGTCAAGCTTACTCTGACCGGAAAAGATGCCCCGAAAGTGCAGTGGATCGCCAAAAAGGTCGACGGCAAGCTCTACGCGCTGCTGGTCAATCCGACCAACCGGAAGCTGAGGGTCGACTTGAAACTGCCGGCCGGTTCGGGAACCCTTTACGAGCTGGGTCAGGAGGTTCCGCGGTCCCTTCTCCCCGGCGCGGCAAATGTGGTGGCCTTCGAGCCGCTTCAGGTCCGGATCTTTTCCGCCGATCCGGCGGCGCCGAAACTCATCTCTGCCGATCACGTCCGGAAACTCATGCGCGATTTCGAGAAGAAGGAACTGGACAGCGGCAATCTCTGCTATTACAAACGCGGCGCCGAGACCATTCATTCGAAAGTCTATGTCAAAGATTCCAAGAGCTTCCGCGCTCCCGCCAACCGGAGAATGGTCAATGACGGCCTGACCACCTGGATCTACAATGTGCAGCCGCTCTCCAAAGAGGATCCCGATCCGTATCTGGGCATCCGGTTCGGAAAGCCGGAAAAAGTTTCCCGGATCGAGATCTTTTGGCACCCGCTGAACAATAAGACGCCCGATGCGTCCAAACTGATCCTGGAGGGCTCGGACGGCAGCGGATCCTGGCAGCCTCTTTCCGTGACCGGCTGTGAAACGAAGAAAAACGGTGAGGTCATCTGTGCGGTCTTTTCCATTTCTCCTGCCGAACTGAAACAGTTCCGGATCCGTTTTGCGGAAAAAACACCGCTGCAGATGAGCATCTGCGAAATCAAAGCATTCAACCGATAAGGAGTCTGTCATGTTATTCTCGATCATATTCGCCGCGGCTGCGGTAACGGCTGCCGAGCCGGTATTGGAACTGGATTACACGAAAGGCGAACTGCCCCCGAATACGGTTTCCGCCGTCTCCAAAAAATTCCAGGATACCTACGATCATCCGAAGTTCGTCAAAGAAGGCGATGACTATGCCTTGTTCTGCGGCGGCAAAAACCAGTATGGACATTTTACCATGACCGACCGTCTGCCGTTCAAAGCAGGCGCCCCCTTTACCATATTCTGCAGCTTCAAATCGCGCGGCGGCTGGAGCACTCCGGTGATCTATTACCGCGACGGCTGGACTTCCCGGTCCGGGTTTACCATCATGCGCAGCGGTCCGCAAATGCATCTCCACGTCGGCAAAGGGTATATCATTTCCTCCGACAAACAGAATCCATTGCAGAAAAACACCCGGTATTTCGTCACTGTGAGCTGGGACGGGAAAATCTGGAAAATGACCTTGAACGGACGGGAATTCACCGGCAAAAAGAATCCGCCGTTCATCCTGCCTCCGGACCATATCAAACTGCATGTCGGCGGATATAACATCCACACCAACAATGTTTTCGAGGGCACCATCCGGAACGTCAAAATCTATGACCGGGCGCTGTCTCTGGAAGAGATCCATGCCCTGCTGGAAAAAGAAATCAGTAAATTGCCCAAAGACGAATAGCCTCGATTTGAAGGTGTCGATGCGGCCGGACTCCCGTGATAACCGGACGGATGGTCAGAATCAGGGCGGAATGGGATCGGGAAAATCAACTCCGGCTCTTCAAACCAGCTGAATATTTGCCGGGCGGCGGTAACCGTTTGGAGAATTTTTTTCGGAATTTTTTTCTTTTATCCTCTTGACATCGTCTTGAATTAATGTATATTTTATTGAACATTAAATCGGGAGCTTTGTTCTGTCATGGGGAAAGAAGATCTACTGATCAAGCCGATCATCCAGTATGTCCTGCATGAAGTTTCGCGTGCTGGATCCGAGCCTGAACTGCTTTCCGGCGAACCGATCCTCTGCGAAAAATTCAAGGTTGCGCGCGGGACCGTCCGCCGGGCCATGGCGCAGCTGATCGAACGCGGATATGTCATCCAGCTGCCCAAACGCCGGGGATATTTCAGCAATCCCAAATTTTCCCGTTTCGGCGAACTGCATATCGGTATCCTGGTCGCTTCCGGATATATCGCGGGGATGTCCTGCATTTCTTCGGAGGCTTACAGCGGTTTCATGAAAGGGATCAATCCGCTGTGCTGCGGTTATTATTTTCTCTCTGTCAATTCTTTTGACCCGCAGCAGGTAGTCGACTTGGTGGGGATCCATGGACTGGATGCCCTGCTGTGGATCGCTCCGGAAGATGCCAATGTCCCGGCGATCGATTATCTCATCGACATGGATTTTCCCGTTGCCGCCATTGAAAATGCACATGTCCCGATGCAAGTGTATCCGAAAAAGAATTTTCTGATCTACGACCGCAAAGCCGCCGGCATCCTCCGGGCGGAACAGGTTTTCAATGCCGGATTCCGCAAGCCGTTGTATTGTGCCGAACCGGGCGCGGCCCCGGATGCTTTTGCCGCTTATATGCAGGAACATGAGATCCCGTTCGACCGGAAAAGCATCATCGGATTGGAGGACATTCCCCGGGTCGTGACCGCTCTGCTGGATCATGATAAGATCGACAGCATTGTCTGCGACGGCGACCGCAAGCGTTATACGATGCTTTTCGATACCTTGAACAGTCATCCCGCGGGAAAACACGTCACGGTATTTCTGGAAAATGAAGTCAACAGTCAGATCGTGGTGCAGAAATATCCGGAAATAAAATCTTGTTTTTTTGAAAATCTGGACATTCGCGAGAGCGAGTTCAATGCGGGGAAGCGTGCCGGGACCCACATCCGCAATATTCTGGCAAAAAAAAAGAAATCAGGCTTTGAATCGGAATATTTTCAATAATATCGGGAAAGGGGAGATTAATCAGACATGAATCACAATGATAAAAAACAAAAGTCTGATGGAAACGGCAAAGGAGGATTTTCGGCATGAACAAGATTTTGCGTGGATTTTTCAAGGAAAAAACGCATTGCGGCGATCATCACAGGGTTGACAGCAGAATCGAAAAAGGAGAATGGACAATGAAAATGCGCAACGGAAGATTTTTTACACTGATCGAACTCTTGGTTGTAATAGCGATCATCGCGATTCTGGCGGGAATGCTGCTGCCGGCGCTGAATCAGGCGAGAAACATGGCATACCGGGCATCGTGCATGAGCAATCAGAAACAGATCTATCTGGCAATCATGAGCTATGCGTCGGACAACAGGGAATTCATTCCGGCTCCGGCCGGATGGTGCAATTATTTATGGCTCAACAAATATATGAATGCGCCGTCGGCTTCATGGTCCGCCAGTTTCTATCCCACCTCCCAGAAACATGTTTTTGCATGTCCGGGTTTGAAATTGACAGGAGTCTATGTCCGATATCCGGTTTATACCAGCTATTCACCGACTTGCACGGACCGTTCGGCACCAGTCACGTCAAAGCCCTACGGCGGCTGGGAGATCTGCTCCGGGAAGTCGAACCAGCCCCGTCGGTTGAACACGATCATAGCGCAGAGTGTGATACTGACCGAAGGGAAAGAGGACACCGCCATCACGAATTTGTATCGTGCCCGCTGGGATTGGGTGAACCCCGGAAATACCAATCAGTGGCCCACACCCAAACTCTGGGGGACTGATTTTCTGCATGACCGCACTGCCAACATGCTGCATATCGACGGAAAATCCGTGACGTATCGCGGAGGTACACAGTTCAATGGGGAATGGGTTCCAAAATAAGAGATATATTTAACAGGAGCTGTTTTTATGAATAAGAAATTTTTTATCTTGGGCTGTTTTTTTCTCCTGCTGGCGGTTGGCGGAGCTGAAACGGCCAAAACCGTTGCCCATTCCGTTGCCGATTGGGATGCTGCCGGTGATGCGGTCCCCGCTCAGGGGTTCCGGAACTGGTCTTTCGGTTATTACGAAAATAAAGGGGATCCGGCCAGTTTCCGGCAATTCACCCATTCCGGCAAAAAAATCAAATACTGGGGGGATGGAAATTTCACTCGCGGGGCGGTGTTCCGCAATACGATCGCCTGGTCCACCCATAAAAACAAGTATACGGTGGTCCGCCGCTGGACCGCACCGGAAGACGGCGCATATACGGTCCGGCTGGGAGCGACCCACCTGCTGAAAATCAAGGGCGAGGTGTCGAAGCTTTCCCGGCGGCTGGATCTGGTCCTTAACGGAAAAATCTTCCAGCAGCTGCGGGTGCCGGGCCGAACCTATCTGAGGAAGGATTTTTACCTGTCGCTGAAGAAAGGCGATACGCTGGATTTCGCGGCCGAATCCTGGGGCGGCAGCATCGAAATCGAAATCGTGATCTCCAAAGCGGAAAAAGGGCTTGCCGTGATCACCGGCGGAAAATCGGAATACAAGATCGTGATTCCGGAAAACGATCCGGGGCAAGGGACGCTCAAAGCGGCGAAACTCCTCCAGCGCATCCTGAAGGAAAGCACCTCAGTTGAACTGCCCATCGTGACGGAAGATGACAAAAATCCTGCCGCGGCGGCTTTCTATATCGGCCGGACCCGCAAAGGGATCCGCGGCAAGATCATTCCGGAAGATATGCAGGTGCAGGAATACGTGCTGGGCATTTCCGGAAAGGATATCTTCCTGTGCGGAGTCAATGAAGAAACCCGTTATTTCGGAAAATCCTTTTTCCGCCCGGGAGACTCTAAAGCGGTGATCCGGTTTCTGGAAGATTTCGTGCATGCCCGTTTTCTGCTGCCGGGTCCCATGGGAGAAGAAATTCCGGTCCTGAGTTCTCTGGTGATACCGGAAAAATTTCATCTGCGTCATAAAGCATCTTTCCCGTATCACATTGTGCCGATTCCAGTGCTGAAGGACCGGGAGCGGTTCGAACCCTGGGCCACGGCGATGAATTTCCTCGACCGGCGTGATGCGGTCTATTTTTACGGTCACTCATGGCCGAATGTGATCCCTGCCGCCAAATATGGAAAAACACATCCGGAATATTATGTCCTGCAGAATGGGAAAAGACGTCCGGACAAGGTCGGCAGTCAGCTTTGCATCAGCAATAAAGAGGTCCGGGACCTGATGCTTCAGTCGATTGAAAAAGCTTTTGCCGCAGGCATAAAGTTTTATCAGCTTTCCCAGTCGGATGCTTTTTTCGCCTGCGAATGTCCGGAATGTGTGAAACTGGGACCGGCACCGGTCCGGGTGTGGAATTACCATGTCGGCCTGGCCAGGGAGATTTACCGGAAATATCCCGACCGGAAAATCAATATCCTTGCCTATGAGGTCACCATGAAAGTTCCCGGCTGGATCAGGGAATTTCCGCCGAATGTCATCATAGAGCTGACCAAATACGATGAAAAGGAGTTCGCAGCCTGGAAAAAACAGTTCCCTGCCATGAAGGAATTCATGGTCTATGATTACAACTGGGGCGCGTTCCATGAAACCGGATTCCTGCCCAAGCGGACGCCGGACCGGATCGCGGACCAGCTGCGGAGATACCATAAAAACGGAGTCATCAATATCTATAATTGCGGATTTTCGACCGCGCTTACCGGACTGGAGGCTCCGGTGACCTACATTTACGGACGTCTGCTCGATGATGTGAGTCTGAACCCCAATCTGCTGCTGGCGGATTACTGCACCGCCGCTTTCGGTCGGGATGCCGGGCCGTTCATGAACAATTTCTTCAGCATCATGCACAAATATCAGGAAACTTATCCGGAGAATGCCTATTTCACCGATGACGATCCCCGCCTGGTGCGGACCCCGGCCGCCATGATCCGGAATCATTATCCGGCTGCCGCGGTCCGGAAGATGGAGGAATTCCTGACTGCCGCGGAAAAGAGCGTAAGCACGCCGAAACAGAAAATGCGCCTTAAAGATGTCCGCCTGCATTTCAACTACATGAAGAGCGTTGTCAAGGCATTTGACGCCTATTCGCTGTATCAGTTTGCCCCGGACAGGAGCGTTTTCCAGATCATCTGCGAAGCTTTGCGGGAACGCGAGCAGGCCATCGATGCCATCTTCCGTTCCGATATTCCCGCTTTATGGAAAAGCCGCGATAATCGCCAAATCTGGCTCGCCGGCGGCACCTTGAGCGGAAAACTGGGCGCTCCTTTCACCTGGAACTACAGGGAAATGGAAAAAAGCGGCGTCCTGCCGGGCGTTCAGACGAAGATGGCGAAAGCCTTTTTCCTGCCGCGCAAACCCGCTCTGGACGATCTTCTCTGGAATAAAATTCCCGCTTATGAACTGGAAAAAGTTACCGGCGGCAAAGCCGGACTGAAGAGTTCTTTCCAGCTGGGCTGGACCGATTCGGATCTTTATATGCGTTTTACTCTCCAGACTCCGGAACTCGCCAAAAAACAATTCGTGAGTGTTGGAAAAGGCCATTATATCGGCACCGAATGTCTCGACGTGCAGATCAATCCCACGGCCCTGCCGGAAAGATATTTCCAGTTCATATTCAGTCCGGCTCCGGATTCATTCCTGCAGGGGAATATGAACATCGGGCGGTTCGGGGCCGATCCGCAATGGAACATTCTGGACCGTTCATGGGATGGCAAATGGCAATATGAGTTCAAGCTCTATCCTGACCGGGATCAGTGGACCGCCCTTTTGCGCATTCCGGTTTCATCGCTGCCGGGGTTCGAAACGGGAAAAGGCAGGAGTTTCACCATGAATATCGGCCGGGTCTGCGGCCGGGAGCTCTTTTTGTGGTCGCCCAATCCGGAATCGCAGAAGTTCGGCAACACTGCCGTTTTCGGGAATGTGTTTTTGGAATGAGGAACTTGCAGATGCGCCGTACCTGACGCCGATTTTTTTTTTTCGGTAAAATGAGCATCCCGAATTTGCAATAACGGAATCCGATGTTATATTTTGCTTCCGGGGAGAAAAGAAATCGAAATGCAGGCGACTTTGAAAACGGAAATTTGCGTGATCGGGGGCGGGTCCGGCGGATATGCCGCGGCTTTACGCGCCGCTCAATCCGGATGCAAAACCATCCTCGTCGAAAAAGAACCCCTGCTGGGCGGGAATTCGACCGTGTGCGGCGTCAACTGCTGGGAACCCGTGACCGGAGCCGCTTGCGGACTTCCCCGCGAACTGTATCGGCGGATGCGTCAGGTTCCCGACGGCTGCGGGGTTTATCACAATGCCATGCATTACTGCCTTCCCGATCCGGAACGGAACAATTTCCCCGGCGGATTATACAAGATCGATCCGTCGCTCGGATATGACGACACACTGAAACAGGGGTTCGTTTACGGCGGATCGTTCCGGGAGATCATGGCGCATTGGAACGGGATCATCTTCGAACCCCGCGTGCTGGACCGGTGCATCCGGCAGATGCTCCGGGAGGCGGGATGCCGAATCATAACCGGACATGCCTGCTCGGAAACGGAGTGCCGCGACGGTCATATTTCCTCGATCCGGCTCGACGACGGCAGACAAATTTCTGCGGATATCTGGATCGACAACTGCGGCGTGCTTGCAGCTGCCGCCGGATGCCGCCTGTTCATGGGGCAGGACGGCAAATCCCAATATCAGGAGCCCGATGCGCCCGATCAGCCCGGCATCGGCAGTCTCAACGGAGTCACGCTCATTTTCCGCGTCACTCCGACTCAAATTGTCAAACGGATCCGGTCCTGCGGCACCTCCAGACGCTGCAGCATGGTCGCGACGGAATATCCGAACGGCGATTACAACTGCAATATGCTGCCGACCATGCCGGGGAAAGTTTTTTTCGCCATGGACCGCGAGGACGCGATGGAGGAAATGCGCCGCCGGGTCCGGGATTTCTGGGCCTATGTGCAGGATAATTTTCCGTGGGGACGGAATTACCGGCTGAAAAATATCTGTGCCCATCCCGGCATCCGGGAATCCTTCCGGGTGGAATGCCGTTACATGCTCGATGAAAACGACCTCCTCGCCGGGCTGAAAGCGCAGGATCACAGTGATCTGACCGTCATTGTGGATCATGGCATGGATCTGCATGGCGCGAAGAATCCGGGCAGGGTCGTATATCCGTATGGGATCCCTTACCGCTGTCTGCTGCCGGAGGGAACGGACAATCTGCTGATGGCGGGCCGGATCGCCGGATTCTCCTGTCTGGCGGCCTCCAGCTGCCGGCTTTCGCGGACGATCATCCGGCTGGGCGAAGCGGCCGGATTCGCGGCGGCAATGTCCGTTCAAGGCCGCTGCCAGCCTGGATCCGTCAAGATCGGGGAACTGCAGGAACGGATGAATTTCAGAGAAGAAAAGGAAACCGCATGCCGCGGGATCATTTGATAACAGGGAGAAAAAAGATGAAAATCGCAGGAAAGAAAGTAATTGTGACAGGCGGATCGGGCGGATACGGAAAAGGGATCGCCGGAGCATTCGAACAGGCCGGAGCGGAAGTCTGGATCACCGGAAGAAACCTCAAGACTCTGTCTGAAACAGCGGAAAAACTCGGCGTCAAATTCATCGTCGCCGATGCGGCTGTCCCGGCGGACTGGGACAAGGTCATGGCGGAAGTCGGTTCCGTGGATATTCTGGTCAACAACGCCGGCTGGGGCGGCAAGATCGTGCCGGTCGCCGATCAGGAAGACGCCGATATCGCCAAGACCATCGCGACCAATCTGACCGGAGCGATCTACGGCTGTAAGCGCGCCGCGAAAATCATGCAGGCGAAGAAAAGCGGACTGATCGTCAACGTTTCCAGCGTCTGCGCCATCTATGCGTGGCCTGCGTGGAGCGTCTATACCGCGGCGAAAGCCGGACTGGCGAAATTCAGCCACGGACTGTATACGGAACTGCGTCCGCACGGGGTCCGGGTGTTCTGCGTCACCCCGTCCTGGGGAAATACCGGGTTCAACACTGCGGCGGCGATCCCCGCATTCACCCCGGAACTGGCGCCGAAAACGATCCAGCCGGAAGAATTCGGGAAACTGATCCTTCAGCTGGCGGAAATGCCCGACCATCTGAACGTCACCGACATCACCCTGCTGCCGATGGTGCAGGATATCAATCCGATGTGAAAGCTTCCCTCGAAAAGGGAAATCTCAACAGAGAAACGGAGCAGCCCGGCCATGCCGCCGGGCCGTTTTTTTGTTCCGAATGGGACAAAAATGAAACCGCCGTATTCGGAACTTTGAATACGGCGGTATGGAAGAGGGGAGGACTTGCGGGACGATCCGTCAAAAGTCCCTCCCGCTCAATGGCGTCATCGAAAAGGTGAATTACTTGAGATTGTCGATATCGTTCTGTGACATGCCCAGCAGACCCACCTTGTAACCGGCGGCGGTCAGCAGGTCGGAGGCTTTCTTGCAGATCAGATACAGCGCCACGAGCGACACGATCGGGATGAATGCGCAGATGGCGTAAATGATCGTGATGCCGGTTTCCTGTTTCAGCGCCTGGGACAGCTTGATCATGAAAACGAGCGATGCGATCCCGGTGACCAGACAAAGAATTCCGAGAATCGGAACGAATTTTGCCGCAATGCTGAGCAGCAGACCAGCGGCGACCGAGATGATCAGGAATCTTTGACACTTGGCGATTTGTTTGAGATCTTCAACTTGAAAATCCATTTGTTACCTCTTTTGTTGGGGTTGATTCTTTTGCGGGTCTACGATTCCGCCCGCGTGACGATAATATGGCATAAAAAGCCGTTTTTTCAAGCAGGACGGGAAGAAAAATCCTGACTTTCATCATTTCGTCCGGAAACGGATCCCTTACTGCTTATCCTTCAGCAGGGCGCGGAGCTTGGGACATTCCTCGCGGGAACGGTAGAATTCATCCAGCGGATAACAGCCGGAGATCAGGCCGTGCCGCGGTGCATTCGTACAGTCGCCGAAGGTCCGGCAGATATGGCGGCGGTCCAGCGGTTTTCCCGCCAGCACATCCGCGCAAAGTTCCGGATAGGAGAGCACCATGCGGCCGATGCCGACGAAATCCGTCTGATCGTTTTCCAGCACATATTCCGCGACGTTCGGCAGATATTCCTGCAATGCGGTGTAGCCCGAGCCGACCACTTTGATGCCGGGGCAGAGTTCGCGGATGCGTTTGACCGCTTTCAGGTGGCGCGACACGTTGTAAAGCGGATTTTCCGGCGGCAGATAGCCGTCGCAGACCGGATACCACGCAGGACGCTGCATGTGCACGTTGTAATACGGACTGCCGATGGTGGCGCAGATCAGTTCCACGCCGTAGGACTGCAGCATTTTCACGAACTGCGCGGTCTCTTTCAGGTCGGGATCCATGTTCATGCCGTCGCCCGCGCCGCCGAAGGCGTAAGGGTAGGGGCCTTCCCAGTGCATCGGCACGCCGACGCCGTCTTCACCCTTGACGAACGGCAGGATGTCGAACAGCCCGACGCGGGCGGAGAGCGCCAGATCCGGACATTTTTCCCTGATCCCTTCGGCGATCTCGCGGAAGAAACGGGAGCGGTTTTCGAACGAGCCGCCGTATTTCCCCTTGCGGTCGTACGCGGTCAGAAATTCATAACCCAGATAGCCGTGCGCATGTTTGATGTCGACGAAATCGAATCCCGCGTTGCGGGCGATCTCCGCCGCATGGACAAAGTGTTTCACGATGTCTTCGACTTCGGCATCGCTGACCACGTTTTCCGGTCCGCAATGGAATTTCCGGTCCAGCAGGGGATGCGCCCAGGCGGTGCGTGCTTCGAGCTTGTCCGACCGGTTCGGATGCGAATAACGGCCGGAATGGGTCAGCTGCAGGCCGATCATCAGATCGTCGGCGGTGCCGAATTTTGCCTTGTGGGCGGTGCGCATTTCCGCGAGCACGTTTTTCAGCGCCTCGGCGGTATGGTCGGCCACCATGAGCTGATATGGATTGCTGCGTCCGGCGTGCATGACGGCGGCGGCTTCGGTGCCGTAAAGCAGTTTCGCGCCGCTCTGAGCAAACCGCAGCCAGCGGCGTTTCGTCAGTTCGCTCGGTGCTCCGTTTGCCTCGCAGTCCCAGCCTTCCATCGGCAGGATGCTCCAGCGGTTGCCGATCTTTTTCCCGTAGCATTCGACCGGTTTCGACAACGCGGACTCCGGCGCGGCGGGGACTTTATCGGTCAGGCCGATCTCGATTCCTTCTTTCTTCAGGTATTCCCGGAAGGCTTCCGGGGTGGCGAACTGTGTGACTTTCGGATAATTTGCGGCGATCATTTTTCAGAACCTTTTTCCTTTCCGGAGATGGTTCAGGATCATCTCCACATCTTCGATTGCTTCATAAGTGTGATGCAGCAGGGCGTCGAACTGGATCGACATGCCCGCCGCGAGAATATGCGTTTCCTTCGGCAGCGTGAATTTGAGCTTGCCGCGAAGGACCCAGCAGAGCTCGTAATCGTCCCGGTGCAGTTCCGGTGTGGAGACCTGTGCGCCCGCTTTCGCTTCGGCATACATGCACCGCAGGTTGTTGTAGGTCACCCGGCGGAAATGAAAGTCGCCGGATTGATAGCTTTTTTCATTCACCTGCTGCGAAATGCGGTTTTCCGCCAGGGCGATGAGATCGGAGAGCGTCAGCCCGAAGACCCGGGCGATCCGGTAGAGCGTTTCCATTTCCGCCCGGCCGCTGTTGCGCTCCAGTTTGGAGATCACGCTCACGGAAACCCCGCTCCGTTCGGAGAGCTGTTCCAAGCTCATTTTCTCCCGTTTGCGCAGATCGCGGACGAGACGGAAATCCCAGATCGGCAAGGTCTCGGCCTGTTTCTTCATTCGAGCATTCCCTTTCCTTCGCGGAACTCTTTCCAGACGGTTTCGAACCAGCCGTCCGGTTCGGGCACGGGCCGGCACGGTTCCCAGCCGGTGACCGGCATGCCGTCCGGACCGGCGGCGCAGGTCATGATCTGCTGCCGGTTGGCCGGATTTTCCGGCATGGTCCGCCATTTCTCCGAGAGTTTCGGATGGATCGGCTGTCCGTTTCCGGAAAGCACGATCGAGCCGCCGCGCGAACCGGTTTCGAGGATCTGCCGCCGGATGTTTTCCAGATAGAAGATATGTGCCAGACACAGCTGCCGGTTGCGGAGCGTTTCCGCCAGCGCGTCCGGGGCGAGTCCGCCGAGTCCGTCCGAACTCATTTTCGCATATTGTGCTTTTGCTTCGGTCAGCGCGGTTTCGACCTGCGATTTTTCACGGACGAACGCGCCGGCTTTGCTCATGCGCTGCTGGAAGGTCTGCCGTTCCGTGCGCCAGTCGAGCGTGCCGGGCTTTTCCTGCCGTTTGCGCAGTTCGGCCAGCGCGGCTTCGGCGATCTTTTGTGCGGCTTCCGGATCGAAGTCATCCCGTTCGCGTTCGACGATCCGTTCCGCCGCGCGGAAGGCGCCGACCTGTCCGGCATTGAGCGCACTGCCGCCGGGCCGGGTCACGCCGTGCGAACCGTTGACCTCGCCGATTGGATAGAGCCGCTTGAGGTTGACCGATTCCCACCAGAGGTCCGCGGCAAGCCCGCCGTTGTTGTGCTGAGCGCAGACCGCCACTTCCAGCATCTCTTTGCTCAGGTCGATATTGTGGTCGGCATAGAGTTCGATGGCCGGTTCGTTCAGCTTTTTCAGCCGTTCCAGCGGCGAACTGCCGAGCGCGCCGGACTTCGTCAGATAATCGCGCGTTTCCGCGCTCAGAGCGGCAAAATCCAGGTCGGCGGGATCGGTCCGGTAATCCAGATACACCTTCCGCCCGCGTTCGACGGTTTCCACATAGGTGAAAATGTCGATCAGCGACGATCCCGGCACATGACCCGCCGCGAACGGCCACTGATAGCCTTTGAGGAAGATCATATCATACATTTCCGCCGTCGAGCTGAAATATTCACGGAGAAATTCGCGTTCGACGCCGTTCCCATCGACCGAAACGAACCGCGGCAGAACCTGCATATAGCTGCCGGAGACGTTCCAGCGGAATTTGAGCGAGGCCAGCCCGAACTGCGATTCGGCCAGATTCCGAGCCTGTGCGCCCGCTTCCAGCGCCAGCCCGATCGCGCCGGTATGCACTTTCGGATAGACGCTCGTTTCATACAGCCCGCCCGGACCTCCGACTGCGAACACCACATTGGCCGCGGTGACCGCCTCGAATTCGCCGGTGACCCGGTCGACAAATACTGCGCCGACGCAGCGGCCGCGGTCGGTCAGCAGCTTCACCGCGATTTTCTGTTTCGAGACAGGGATGTCCCGCCGTTCGATCTCGCCGATCAGGCTTTCGCACATGGCGCGTGAAGTATAGGGGCCGGTGCTGGTGGCGCGGCGGCGCGGATCGTGGTCGGTTTTGTAACCGATATACTGTCCGAATTCATCGTGGGGGAAGGGGACCCCGATCGAGGTCAAATGGGAGAAAGCCGGCACGGACATCGCCGCTTCGACCAGTGCGATATCGCCGTGGACCGAACCGCCGGCGGCGAGATCGCGTGCCATCAATACCGGCGAATCCGGTTCCGTCCCGTACATCCCGAGCTTGTAATAGGTCTGCTTGTCGCTGCCCGTGTTGATGCTGGTCCCCATGTGGAGACCTTCGGTATAGATTTCCAGAATATTGCCGGCACGCTCGTGGATACGCACCGCAGCACACAAGCCTGCCGCGCCCGAACCGATGACCAATGTATGCAGTTTCTTCATGGTCAGAACCGCAGGATGGAAAGTCCGCCGTCCACGTTGATGACCTGTCCGGTGGAATAGCCCAGGGCGCCGGAAACCAGCGCGGCGACCGCCTTGCCGATGTCCTCGGGGAAGCCCCAGCGCCGCTGCAGGGTCAGACCCTCGGCGATCATCTTGTCGTATTTGGCGGAAACCGTGCCGGTCATGTCGGTCTTGATCACGCCGGGACGGATCTCATATACACAGATTCCCTCGTCGGCAAGCCGCACGGCGAAGAGTTTGGTGGACATGGCGATGGCGGCTTTGGAAAGACAGTATTCACCGCGGTTGATGCTGGCGTAATCCGCCGAGACCGAACCGATATTGACGATGCAGCGGAATTTCTCCTTCGGCGCTTTCAGCATCTCTTTGGCGGCGAGCTGGGTCAGCAGGAACGGCCCGCGCAGATTGATCCCCATCACGCGGTCGAAACTTTCGGGACTCATGTCCAGCAGATCGGCGCGGACTTCCGGCGCCACTCCTGCGTTGTTGACCAGCACGTCCAGCGAACCGAAATCCCGCACGAACGAAGCGATCAGATTTTCGCGGTCTTCCGGCTTGGAAACATCGCACTGATAATATCTGCATTGGACATTGGCTTCCGCGGCGATCTTCGCCGCCTGTTCGTGGAATTCGGGTGCGTCCTTGCGTCCGCAGAAGGCGACATTGTGACCTGCCGCGGTCAGCTGTTTCACGATCCCTTCGCCGATGCCGCGGGCTCCGCCCGTGATCAAAACATTCAGTGCCATGTGAAAAACTCCTTTGGTTGAAAAATTTTTCTTGAAGTATCGATTTTATGGTAAAATTAGCATTGAAAGAAAAGTTTTTCAAGCCCCGACCGGAGATTTTTATTAAAAATCACGCGTTTTTCCCAGTATTTCCAGTATTCCCAGTATTCCTGGTATTCCCAGTATATTCGACGACTTGACAAAAAGAAAAAATCGCTGTATAGTGTGTCAGTGATTGATCGCAGCATTCGAAAGCTCAAGGGAGGACATCATGAAACATTTGTTTACAGTCGTATTTATCATGTCGATGGTCATTCTGCACGGTACGGATTATGCCAAAATCTATCAGGAAGCGCAAGCCGCAGTGAAACAGAAAGATTATGCCGCGGCGGAGACGAAATTCGACGAAGCGGTGAAAGCCGCCGCCGATTCCGTGCAGAAATGCAATGCCATTCTGGGTAAATTCAATGCGATGCGCAGCCAGAAGAAATACACCGAAGCGGAAAAATTCGCGCTGGCGGCGGTGGAAGATGAAACGCTCAAATCGCCTGAGATCCGGCAGATCCTGAATACCGTTGCGCATTCCCTGCTGTGGAGCAGCCGGCCGGATTTTGCTCTGGAGCTGCTGCGTCAGGCACAGAATTTCGAGTGTCCCAGCTACAGCAACACCTATTATTCCACGTTTTACTGCACGGCGGTATTGTATCAGCGCAAAAAACAGCCGAAGATGGTGATCGAGGTCATGGAGAATGTGTTGAAAGTCAAGTCTCTGCATCCGGGGAACCGTTCCGCCGCCAACATGATGATCGGGGATGCTTATGAAAAACTCGGCAATAAGGAAGAAGCGCTGAAGCATTACAAAGCCGCGCTGGAGGCTTCCAAGCAAGTCAAATACAAATGCGATTTTTCGCATATCGAAAAGGCGATCGAACGGCTGAGCAAGTGAAAAAACTGCG
>JAZUCR010000423.1:0-10233 GCA_045639225.1 Victivallales bacterium | reverse complement strand
CCGGACGCCAGTTTCACCGTTTTCGAAGCCATCGTTTTCAAGGAGTCGGATTTCCGGAAAAACGGAAAATAAACATTGGATAAATCTACTGGGGAGCGTGTATTTCAAGTGGATATTTTTACCGGATATTGCCTGACGATTCTGGAGATGACTTTTCTGCTGTCGGGTCTGCTGTTTCTTCACGGTCTGCGCCGGATTCTGGGAACGGCTCCCTTTTACACCGCTCTCGGGATGCTGCTGGTTTTTTCCCAGATCGCCGGCGCCGCCGGGTTGAATCTGACTCTCGGATATCCCGGACTGGATTATCCGCTTTCCTCCTCGGTGCTGACCCTGCCGTTCCTGGCGATCCTGGTGGTCGTCTATATGGCCGACGGCACCCTGATGGCGCAGCGGATCATCATCGGCATGATGGCCGCCCTGGGCATTTATGTCTATCTGATGTTCATGACTCTGATGCAGTGTTCCTGGCCGGGCTACACCATCTCGCAGGGACCGGGTTCCGAAGCGCTGGGGTTCCTGCTCGGTTCCAGCGCTCGGCTCATGGCTGCCACGGTCGTTTCTCTTTCCATGGATCTGTTCCTGGTCCCGATCATTTTTCAGCGTCTCATCAATTTGAAATGCCGGCTGTTCCTGACCGTCCTCGGTTCGCTGATGCTGGTCCAGCTGGTCGATCATCTGATCTTCGTCACCATCGCCTTCTGGGGCTCTCCGCAATGGTGGACCTCCATGACCAGTTCTTATCTGACCCGCGCGCTGTTCGTGGTCATCATCAGCATCCTGACCACTATCTACCTTTCCCGGATCAAATATGAAACGCCCGGGGAGTCCCGCCGCACGCTGGATATCATCCTGGCATTTTTCGGCGCTTACGGCAAATCACTGCAGCTGGAACAGAATCTCCGCGAGACTCAGGAACGCTACCGTCTGCTCGTTCAGAACGCCAGCGACATGATCCTGATCATGAATAAGGAAGGGATCATCCTCGATGCCAACAATGCCGCACTCCGGATGTTCAAATTGAAAACCCTGGCCGATCTGATCAGCCGCCGGTTCTGCGACCTTTCCGGCATTCAGCCTTCCGTCTGGAGTCCTTTGCTCATTGACCCGCCCCAGACCGCCAGTCCCGGTATCTCTGTCCAGATGACTTCGTCCGCCGGTGTGGAAGTCGATTTGTCGATCGCCTCGGTCCCGTTCGAAGGGGAACCGCTTCTGATCGTTTTCGGACGTGATGTGACCGAACGCAAAAGACTCGAACGCGAACGCGAGGAATGGAACATCCAGGCCTCCCACAGTCAGCGTCTGGAAGCCATTGGACGCCTCGCCGGCGGTATCGCCCACGACTTCAACAATTACATTCACGCGATCCAGGGACATCTCGACATCATCCTGCTGATGCACGATGTTCAGGACGAAGCCGTGCTCAGCAATCTCAAGAAGATCGATCATATCACCGAGCTGGCCGGCACGCTGACTTCCCAGATGCTCAGTTTCGCCCGCAAGGGCAGTTACCAGCAGGAAGAGATCCGCCTGAATGCCCTCGTCCAGAAATGCGCGGAACTTTTCCTGCCCAGCACCCAGTCCGGCATCGTTTTCAAAATCGAGCCCGATCCGGATGAACCGGCTATCATCGGCGACCCCATCCAGCTCCAGCAGGCTCTGATGAATCTGATGATCAACGCCAAAGACGCCATGAAAAAACAGCCCGAATCCGAACAGGCGCTGACCATCCGGATCGGATTGCCTGAAAAGCTCGGGATCAAGCTCAAGCCGCCGGCCGATGCCGGTCCCCCGGCTGCTACCCGGAATTACCGCGTCATCCGCGTCGAGGATACCGGACCGGGGATCAAGCCGGAAGTCCTGCCGCGTCTTTTCGAACCGTTTTTCACGACCAAACCCGCGGGCGAAGGAACCGGTATGGGACTCGCCATGGCTTACGGAACCGTGATCGCCCACAAAGGCTGGATCCAGGTTCAGAACCTGCCTCATGCCGGCGCCGCTTTCGATGTGATCCTGCCTGCCGTCAAATTATACTCCGAAGGAGAAAAACTTTTATCATGATCATTTCCGATGAACTGCTCCGCAAAAAGAAACTGGTGATTTTGCTGATGGCGGTTGTCTTATGTTTTTTTACCAGTATGAGCAAAATGCTGGTTCCCGGTCCGATCTACAATTTCCTGCAGTCCGAGCTGCTGTTCGATCCCGCCCGGATCGCCGCCCTCGGCGCGGTGTATATGTATGCCTATGCCTCCAGTCAGCTGCTGATGGGCGTTTATTCCGACCGCTACGGCGGCGTCCGGATCCTGCTCATCGGCGGCAGCCTGTTCACGCTCGGATCTCTGGTTTTTCCCCTTTGCTCCAATCCCTGGCTGATGTATTCCGCCCGGATCATCACCGGTTTCGGCGCCGGCACGGTTTTCCTCGGCGAGGCCAAGCTGATCAACGATCTGTTCCCGGAAAAATTCGGACTCGTGCTCGGTGCCGCTCTGCTGATCGGGTATTTCGGCCCCGTCACCGGGACTGTTCCTATGGTCTGGCTGATTTCTCGTGTCGGCTGGCGCATGGCTTATTTCATTCCCGCCCTGATCTGCTGTCTCGCCATGATCGGAATCATCATCATGATGCGCGGAACCATCAAAAAAAACGTCACCGGTCAGACTTTCACTCCTCTTTTCCGCATGCTGAAAAACCGTCCGATGTGGCTCCTCTGCGTTTCCTCCGCCCTGATTTACGGCATTTATTATGTGCTCCTGACTCAGGTCGGACAGAAATGTATCGAGGATTTTTACCGGCTGGACAAATATCTGGCTTCCGCCTGCATCACTCTGCTTTCGGTGATCGTGGCGCTGAACAACGTGGTGGTGAATCTGCTGCTGAAGCTCGCACACGGCCGCCGCACGCTGATTTACCGCTGCGGAACCATCCTGGTCCTGCTGGGGGCTCTGACCGGACTGGCGGCTTTCCGTTTCCACCTGTCGGTCTGGGTCCTCATCGCGGCGTTTCTGCTGCTGGCGTTTCCTGCCGGATTCTTTTCTTTCTACAGCATCATCGCCAAAGAGCTCAATCCGCCGGAAGTCACCGGTCTGGCTGTGGCCGTCCTGAATTGTGCCGCGTTTATTTTCATCGCTCTCTTCGGCAATATTTCCGGCATCATCCTCGGTTTCTGGAAAAACGCGGCGGTCAACGGCATTTTCCCCGGCGAAGCTTATACGGCTCTGTTCGTTTTCCTCTCCGCATCCGCTTTACTTTCCGCGGTCCTCGGTTTCTGGGTCCCGGAGACCGGAAAAAAATAAAACTCCCCTTGCACATTCCCGCATGAAAGAGTAAATTACCTGATAATATCCAAAAGAAAACAGGAAGGTCGAGAGATGGCTGATAAATTGAAAGAACGTCTGCAGGGCAATACCATCATATTTGACGGCGCGGTCGGCACGGAACTTTATAAAAAGAATTTTTTCCTGAATACCTCCTATGAGAGTCTTTGTCTTTCCTCGCCCAAGATCGTGCGCGGGATCCATGAAGCCTATCGCGAGGCCGGCGCCGATGTTCTCACCACCAATTCCTACGGTGCCAATGCCGTTCAGCTCAATAAATTTCTGATGGGCGACAAGGTCGCGGAGATCAACCGGGCGGCGGTGACCCTGGCGCGCGAGGTCGCTGGCAATGATCTGATGGTCGCCGCCTCGGTCGGTCCCGTGGATATTTTTGCCGTGAAGGGCGCCCGTCTGCCCGATCCCGTTGCCGTGCTGAAAGAGCAGGTCTCCGCCTTGATTTCCGCCGGTCCCGATTTCATTCTTTTCGAATCGCAGCGCGGATCCGAGGATCTGGAACGTGCTTTGACCGTGATGAAGGAGTTCCCCGATTTCCCGTTCATCGTGAGTTTCGCGGTTGACCGGGAATGTCTTTCCAAAACCGGCGATACGCCCGGCCGTCTGCTGACCCTGATCGATGCCGCCGAACATCAGCCGGAGGCTTTCGGGCTGAACTGCGGCATCGGCCCCGAATCCATGCTCAACGCCTTGGAGATCCTGCTCCAGAAGTGTCATCTGCCGGTGATCGCCCGTCCCAATGCCGGCATGCCCAAGAGTGTGGACAACCGGATCTTCTACATGTGCAGTCCCGAGTATTTCACTACTTATGCGATGCGCTTCGTCGCGCTCGGCGTGCACGGCGTCGGCGGCTGCTGCGGCACCGGGCCCGATCATATCCGCGATATGGCCCGCAGCATCCGGCCGCTCAGCCGGTCTGCCAATGCCACGGAAAAACTGTTTGTCAAAGAAGGGGCCCTGCCGGAACAGCCGGTGATGCCGTTGGCCGAACGTTCTTCCTTCGGGGAAAAACTCGCCGTCGGAAAATGGGTCCAGACCGTCGAAGTGGTGCCGCCGCAGGGATATGAACTCGAAGCAACCGTCGAGAAAGCCCGTCTCTGCCGCGATTTCGGGTTCGATGCGGTGAATCTGCCGGACGGTCCCCGCGCCAGCGCCCGGATCGCCTCGATCGTGGCCGCTTCCCGTATTCAGGCCGAGGCCGGAATCGAAACCGTTCTGCATGTCTGCTGCCGCGACCGCAATCTCATCGGCATCCAGGCCGATCTGCTCGGCTGTGCCGCGCTGAATATCCGCAATCTGCTGTTCATTACCGGCGACCCGCCGAAACTCGGCGATTATCCGTTTGCCTCGGGCGTATTCGATATGGATTCCATCGGTCTGGTCAAACTCCAGAACCGTCTGAACCGCGGTCTCGATCTGGCCGGCAAGTCGATCGGCAAACCTGCCGCTGCTGTGGTCGGCGTCGGGGCGGACCCGAATGCGATCGACTTCCAGCGGGAGATTCGCCGCACGCAGGAAAAAATCGAAGCTGGAGCCGATTTCGTGGTGACCCAGCCGGTATTCGATGTCGAACCGCTGCTGCGTTTCATGGATGCGGTCCCTGGTCTGGCGAAAGTTCCCCTGATCGCGGGCATCTGGCCCCTCGCCAGTTACCGCAATGCCGAATTCATGCGCAACGAAGTTCCCGGCGTGATCGTTCCGGACAGCATCATGGAACGCATGGCCCGCGGCACGACCAAGGAAGAACAGCGGGCCGAAGGCATTCAGATCGCCCGTGAAGCGGTGGAAGCGATCCGGAAACGGGTCGCGGGTGTTCAGGTCAGTGCCCCGTTCGGCAATGTCAAAACCGCCGCCGCGGTCATCCAGAATTGAGATCAGCTGCTTCCGGCTGGCACGGAATTCATAATTTCCTTGAAGAATATTTCCTGTGGAACTGCAGCGGAGTCATACCATATTTCTGCCGGAAGATCCGGATAAAATGCGAGACGTCCCGGAACTGCAGCTGCCAGGCGATCCCGGCAACGGAATAGGATCTGAATCCCAGCAGACGTTCCGCCTCCTGAAGACGGAGATTTCGCAGATATTCCTTGGGCGGCTCGGCGAACACCTTTTCCCAGTAGCGGTAAAAATTCCGTCTCGAAAAACCGAAACGGATGAAAAAGCGGTTCAGATCGACGGGCTCCATATAATGGCGGGTCAGCCAGGAGGCTGCCTGCCGGATGCGCAGCTCCCTTTCATCTATGCCGCAGGACGGTTCGTTTTGCAGCAGGAGTTCCCGGAACAGCTGTTCCGCCAGCATGTCGATCCGGTCGGCGGTGCCCCGCAGATGCAATGATGCCGATTCTTTTGTCAATTTCCGGATCAAATTCCTGATTTCGCCTGTCAGGGTAATTTTCCAGGCATGACAATCCGGATCCAAGCCCAGACGGCAGAATTTCTGCAGGTCCGCACCCCGGTAAATCATGACAAATGCCTTGCGCGGAGCAAAAGTTCCGGAATGATAATTCGTCCCCGGTTTTTTGATATAAACATGCGGGAAGGGCAGGGCGGTCCGGATCCCGTCCTGCAGATCATTCGATGCGGGATCGCCGCCGGACAGCCTGACCGCGATCTCGAATTCATCCGGACGGAGTCCGCTCCAGGTGCCGACTGCATCGTGCAGATCCAGCATCCGGTGCAGCTTGAATTCGCTGTGGAGGATCCGCGGCAGATCGCCCAGATAGATACTGTTGTTTACCGTTTTCATAATGGAAACCTACTATACTGTCAAATTGCAAAAATACCAGTAAAATGGCACAAAAAACCTATTTTTCGGCATAAAAAACATATCAATCCTGCATTCTGCATCTATATTATTCGTAAATATGCCGGATGAGTCGAAAAAACAATGCAGCAATGTGAAAACAGGAGGAAAAGATGAACCTTCCGACCATTCCTGGAACAGAAACGATATGGCGACTGAAAGGATTTTCCGGAGACGGACAGGAAAAAGTATTTACAGAACAGGATGCAGTTGCATCTGAATCCGGGGAAAAATCCTGTTCCTGGAAATTCGACAACGGATTGGAAGTTCGTCTCAGCAAGGATGAAAGAGGATTCCGTTTTTCTTATGAACATTGTCCTGCAGGTTTGGAAATCCGTGAAATGCAATTTCCGGTCTGGCGGCTGAAAGCACCGGAACTCCGGCTGCTGCTGCCGGAATCGATGGGGTTTCTGACCGGAGCGGTGTCCGGGTGGACGGATGATGCGACTTTTTACCGTTCATTTTATCCGTTTCAAATGACCGCTTGTTTCGGAAAAGAACAGAACATCCTGGCAATATTCCCCGATGAGGATCATTATTGCAAAAATATCAAAGTCCGGAAAAACGAAGGGATTTTCGAGTCTGCAGTCATTTTTTATGTTCCGCAGCAGGAGGAATTTGTCCGGAGTTATGCCGTTCCGTATCCAGTCATTCTGGAAAATTTCACTGGCGGCTGGTTCGAAGCGGCGGAAAGGTATCGCAAATGGGCATGGACCCGTCCGGTGTATCGAAAACTGACGACCCGCGGGAATCCGCTGCGGACAACCGCCATGTGGTTTTGGAATCGCGGCAAAGCCGATGAAGTCGGCGATCCCGTTATCCGGTTTGCGGAACGGTCCGGTCTGCCGGTCGCGCTGGACTGGTATTGGTGGCATCACAATCCGTATGATACGGATTATCCTTTTTACTGGCCTCCGCGCGAGGGGACTGAAAAATATACGGAAAAAATTGCGGAACTGAAAGCGCATGGCGTTTTCACGCAGGTTTATACCAACGGCATGACCTGGGATATGGACAATCCCAGTTGGGAAAACGGAGGACAGCAGTCGGCGATCGTAATGGAAGACGGAAATGTCATGAATATCGCATTCAACCGTTACAATCATCACCGTCTGGCCTATCTGTGCGGTGAATCCAGACCGTTTCAGAAACATATCACAGAGCAAGCTGAAAAAATCCGTCATGCCGGAACGGACGGACTGTATCTGGATCAGGTCGGCTGTGTCTCCAATTACATTCCCTGCCGGAATCCTTTGCACCGGCACCGCCGCGGGGGCGGAAATTACCATCATCTCGGATATGCGGAATATATTGCGAAAGTCAGACAACTCTGTCCGGGAATGCTGCTTTCCACCGAAGACTGCAGCGAAGAATATCTGGAACAGTTCGAGTCGATGATCGTGCTCTGCAACAGCATCGAACGGATGACCGATCGCTGGGATACGATGTTCCGCGGCGAATTCGTGCCGGTTTTCCAGGCGGTTTATCACGGTATCGCGGCCCTGTTCGGAACCTATGCCGTTCCGGACGGCATTCCGCCGTGGGATGACGGCTGGCCGGCTGATGACCGCTGGCCGCAAAATGAGGAACAGGAATGGGAAAAACTGTTCCCCGATCAATTTTATCTGGAAATCGCACGCAATGTCATTTGCGGCATGCAGCCCACTGTCCATTGCCTCCGGAACAGACATTGGACTGATCCGCGGTTCCGTGAATGTATGGATTTTCTGCTCGATACAGCACGTTTTTATTCCGATCATCTCGAATGGCTTTTCGACGGCGTAATGCTGGAGCCCGGCCGGCTTGACGCTGCGCGGATCGAGGTCAAGTTCATGACCCGTTCGATTTATACGAAAAAGGCAAACATGAAAATCCAGAAAAAGATCCTGCCTGCCGTTCTGCACTCGGTTTGGCGCAGTCCCGGAGGGAAAAAGGCGCTGATTCTCGGAAATTACACGCGGGAAGAACAGCATTTCGGATTCGGCAGGATCCAAGGTGTCCTTCCGTCCCGGAGCTGGAAATGTATCCTGCCCGATGAGATGTGATGATCCCGGTCTGAAAATTGATTTTTGCACAAAAAACCTATTTTTCGGCATAAAAAACGTGGCGGTCCGTTCTGGGTCGGATATATTGTTTCCCGCATTTGAAAAAGGAGGATACCATGGAGCATGAACTGAAAAACAATTTCATCCGTCTGCGCTGGAATGCCGAAGGCTGTCTGACTGAATTCGTGAATCTGAAAACCGGGCGGCAGCTGGTGAAGCCGCATTACTGCTGCCGGGTGATCCTCGGTTCTCCCGAACTGCTGGAATTCGAGGCTGTGCCTGCCGGGTTGAAACAGGTGGAGGAACACCCCGATTCGATTGCCTTCCATTACGGTGAAGTCATCGGTGAAAACGGAAAAACTTATGCCGTCGAATCGGTTTTGAAAATCCGTTTGTGCCAGGAGGACATCCATTGGGGGATCGCCGTAAAGAACGGGACCGATGATATCACGGTCCGGGAAGTCCACTATCCGGTCTTTTCGATTCGGGAACCGGAGCCTCCGCTGAAGGTCCATACCTCGGAACTGGTCAGCACCACATATCCGGATCTGCCGGGCATGCTGCGAGGCTGTTTCAGCAATTACATTTCGCCGGATCAGAAATATATCCGGCATTCCTCGTTTTATCCGGGCCGGACCTGTTCCATGAACTTCTTCCTGCTGGACTATGGCACGGAAATCTTATATTTCGGATGCCACGATCCGGAGTTCCAGCTGACCGGACACAGTTTCGAAATCGAGAAAAAACAGAGCATCAACTGTTTCATGACCCGGATGCCGTTTCTGGCTCCGCATCGGGAAATGGAAGAAGACCGGATGACTGTTGCCGCGCTGCCCGGACGCTGGCCCGCCGGAGTCCGCAAATACCGGCAATGGGCGGATTCCTGGTTCCATCCGGCCATGCCGCCTGCCTGGATCCGGGATTCTTTCGGCTGGCAGCGGGTCATCATGCACCATCAGTACGGCGAATATTTTTTCCGTTATTCCGATCTGTCTCGGATCCTGGAATCCGGCCTTCCTGCCGGGATCGATACCATTTTCCTGTTCGGCTGGACCCGTGAGGGGATGGACTCCGGTTATCCGCAGTATTCACCCGATCCGTCCTGCGGCGGTTTCGACGAATTGCGCAGGAATATCCTGAAAGTCAGGGAAAAAGGCGGTCATGTCATCATCTATTACAACGGACAGCTGATCGATACCGCCTCGGATTTTTACCGGAACGGCAATGGCAAGCAGGTTGCGATCAAACGGGCCGACGGCACCGAACACCGCGAGTTTTACAATTTCAGCAACACCGGGACCTTTACGCGGAATTTCGGCAATAAAACTTTTACCGTTGCCTGTCCTTCCTGTTCCGAATGGCGTGACATTCTGAAACATCATGTCGATCTCGCATTCGATCTGGGGGCGGACGGCGTATTCTTCGACCAGCTCGGTCTGGCCAGTTATCCCTGCTGCGATCCTTCGCATGGCCATCCGGTTCCGTTTACGGGGCTGATGCAGTCCAAGCGGGATTTGTGCCGCGAACTCCATGAATATGCCAGAAGCAAGAGCCCCGATTTTGCCGTCGGGGTGGAATGTCCGACCGATCAGACCGCGCAGTTTTGCGATTTCATTCATATTTTCGGTCATACTGCGCAAGTCTGGAATCCTGATTTCCGCCGCCGGGGCGAACGTCCGCTTCTGCAGTGCGAAGCTCCCCTGTTCAGCCTCGCTTTCCCGGAAATTTATCTTTCCGACCGTGATATCCGCGATGATTCCAATGTGGAATTTCCGGTGAATCAATTATTGTTCCAGCAGCGCCGCAGTGATGTGGAGATCTTCCGCTGCCGGGCGGATTTGTCGGCCGCGCCGCGTTACGGTGCATATCTGAAACAGGTCAATGCTCTGCGCTCCCGGTTCAGGGAGATCCTGCTGCATGGACAGATGACATCCGCCGAAGAAGTTTCCTGCAGCGAACCGCAGGTTCTGCTCAATGCCTTCCTGAAGGATGATCATCTGGCGGTCGTTGCAGCGCAAAGTTCCAAAGCGCGGATCACGGCGGAAATAAGTCGGAGGCC
>JAZUCR010000422.1:0-3771 GCA_045639225.1 Victivallales bacterium | reverse complement strand
CGTACGACCGTGTCAACAAGGGATATTATCTGACTGACCACGACTGGGAGTTCAACTGTCCGGCGCAGCTGTCGGAATCCGCGATGCTGGCGCTGATCATCGGGGCAAAGATCGCGGAAGACGTTTTCCCTGACCCGATCCGGGCGCGTATCACTGCCGCCGTGGATGAGATACTCAAGGCGAACAATCCGGATTTTCTGGAAACGACGCTGCTGCATTCCCTGAAAGTGTTTGCGGAATCGGGTGCAGTGGAGGAATCGGCGGTTTTTCCTGTCGTTTTCGAAGCCTGGCAGAAACACTGGCGGCTGAGGATCTGGTATGATGACATGAAAGGCGGCGGTCCGGTGGAGCGCCTGGTCGATCCGCATGTCCTTTTCCTGTATGCGAGAGAGTGGCGGATCAAGACCTATTGTTATTTGAGAAAAGAGCCGCGGACGTTTGTCATCAGCCGGATCGTCAAGGCGGAAATGCTGGATGAGACGTTTACCCCGAATCAGGAAATCATCAATTCCGTGACTCTGGATGAGATCGTTGCCTGGAAAAAGTATGATAATGTCAGGATCAGACTGACCGGAGAGGCGCGGAAATTTGCCGCCGCCAACCGGATGCATACGAAACAGGCTCTGACGAAGAACCGCGACGGCAGCTGGCTTTTTACCATTCCGGCGGTTTCGGAACAGGTCATCGTGCCGTGGATATTATCGCAAAAAGGGGATGCGGTCCCGCTCGAGCCGCCTGAAATCGTGGAAGCAGTCCGGAAGGCGGCACGATCCCTTCTGGAAAAGCTCCCGGCCTCGAAACGGCCTGATTCCCGGAAATCCCGGGACAGGAAAAACTGACCGGACCGTTCTTTCAGATGAAGGTGAAGGCATCCGAAAAACCCACGATGTCGAAGATGTCCCGGACAATGGGTTTTACGCCGGACAGGACCATTTTGCCGCCGGAACTGCTCATTTTCTGCTGCGAACCGAGGAAGATCCGCAAGCCCGCCGAGGAAATGTAATCCACTTCCGAAAGGTCGAATTCGAGTTCCTTGACTCCGTCCAGCACGACCGCCGCCGCCAGCTCGGGCGCCGTGACCGTGTCGATGCGTCCGATCGGTTTCAATACGAGTTTTCCATCGGATGATTTCTTTTTGATTTCCATAGTCGATATCTCCTTGTTTTATTGAAAAATCAGCGTTTGCCCAGCAGCCGGGCGAAGAAACTCTTTTTGCCCATGACCTGTTCCCGGATCATCGCGAAGGTCAGAGCCGACTGCTGCGTATGGGCGGCGAGCAGCTGGAAGACTTTGACGAAAACATCGGCGAAAGCTTCCATGGTAGCCTGTTCATACCGGCTGGCCGCATAGTGGATCGAAAGCTGCAGTCCGGATTTGCCGTCGAGGACTTCCACGTCCATGATCGACTGCGAGGCGGCATGGTTCTGCCGGATATCGATCTGTTCGAATGCCAATCCCTCCTGGCCGGCATCGCGGATGTCGCTCTGGTAAAGAATATACGGCATGTCGTCGGTGACCACGTTGGAAGTCTTGTTGATATAGGGATAGCAGCAATGCTCGATGGCGCCGGCGACCTCGGCGGTGACCGCGGCGCAAATGTCGCGGATGTCCATTTCATCGGTGACGGAGAGCGCGGCGGGCAGGGCGCGGAACAGCAGTCCGCAGGTGGACATGGACTCCACATCCTCCCGGCCGTTGTAGATCCAGGCGAATTTGATGTCGGACGCGTTTTCCTGCAGGGCGAAAGCCAGGGCGAAAGCGGTGATCGCGAATTCGTTCCGGGAGATGTTGAGCGATTTTTCGGCCAGCTTGAGGTTGTCCGGGATCACGCCGAGATCGCGGGTCAGACCGGTCACGGCGTTGTCGCGGGATTCGTGATCGGTTTTGAGCCGGCTCACCCGTTCCTTTTCGCTGTAACGGGATTCGAAATACAGCCGGGATTCGTCATAGAACGGGGTCAGTTCCAGCTCTTCCCGGTGGTGGAGGATCAGATAGTAGTAATCGGGTTCCGGTTCGGCGCCCATGCAGACGTTGATGATGTTGCCGACCAGCACCTTGAAAGACGTTCCGTCGAAAATGGTATGGTGCACGTCGAAGAAAAGATAGAGCGCCTTTTCGGTTTCGAAGAGACGGCAGCGGTAGAGCCTGGACCCGATGATCTTATACGGTTTGACCAGGTCGTCCTTGACCAGTTTGAGATCGAATTCGCTGATTTTTTCGACCCGGACCTCCTCGGTCAGTTCAGGATGATAGGATTGGACGATATCGCCGTCGGCGTTGAAGCTGAAAACGGTTCCGAAAACCGCGTGGTGTTTCAGCACTTTGTTCACGGCGGCGGCCAGCAGTTCCGCCTCGAAAAGCGCTTTGTCGACCTTGATCATGGCGAAGAGATTATACATGGTCGAGATCGGGGTATAAAGCTGGTAATCGACCATGAAATTCTGTTCGGCAGTCAGCCGGTGGGGGATCCGTTTGGCTTTTTCGTTCTGTTCGGCGAAGTTTTCGCTGTCGTTGCGGGCATGGTTCGCCAGATAGATCGCGGCGATCTTTTCCGGCGTTCTGCCGCGGTAGATATCGGATGCGTTCAGACCTTTCAGTCCGGAGGAGACGATCATTTCCATGGCGCTGAGGGAATCGCCGCCGAGTTCGTAAAAGTCGTCCTTGATGCCGATGCGCTTGAGCTTGAGCGCCTGCGCCATGGTTTTACAGAGTTTTTCTTCGGTCGAATTGGTCGGCGCCACGTAGTCGCTGACGTAATCGGAAGTATCGGGTTTGGGGAGTGCTTTGCGGTCGAGTTTCCCGGTTGCCTTGAGCGGCACTTTGTCGATTTTGATGAAATACTGCGGCAGCATGTAATAGGGCAGCCGCCGGGAGAGCGCTTCGCGGGTCTTGACCGGATCGGGCTTGGGGATGTCCGCCGTGTAGTAGGCGGCGAGGAATGCCTGTTCGTCGTCCTCGAAACCGCGCACGGCGCACCAGTCCAGATTCAAGACCTGCTTCACGGCGGCTTCGACCTCGGCGGGTTCCACGCGGTTGCCGTTGATCTTGACCATGTCGGTGTTGCGTCCGAGCAGGACATAGTTGCCGTCGGGGAGTTTTTTCGCCAGGTCGCCGGAGTGGTAGATGGAGAAGGAGATCGTGCGGTCATATGCAAGCGTCATATAGCGCGTAATCATATCTATCGTACGCTCCGTGTTCAGGGTCAATTCAAGGTCGCCGTCATTGTTGATGGTACAGAACTTCTCACCTGCGGCATTGACCATACCCATCATGGAGTCCTGCCAGATACAGAAGCCGTAAAGGGCATTTTCATCGTACTTGGAGTCGCCGTTGAGATCCTGCGATACCTGCGATGCCATTTCCATAAACTTGTCCAGCGTCCATTTTCCGTCGCGAACGAGCTGATACGGGTCTTCCATATCGTATGTATTCAGAAGATTTTTATTGAACAGCATACAGAAGGTACAGTCGTTGTCGATGGTGGAGATGTCACCGGTCGTATAGTACATCTTGCCCTTCATTGCCAGGTCGATATTCGCCTTCTGATCCCACCACGGATTTGACAGATCGATATGCGGTACCTCGGAAGCCAGATCGAGCAGATAGTTGTTATAGGACAGCGTAGAAACGTCATAGGCACCCATCAGAGACGCATCATAGGCAAAGTCCGATGCCATGACGCTCTTTTCAATAAACTTCGCGCCCTTACCGGTACCGCCTTTATCCGTGCCCATGTTATTGATCTCAACGATATCCACGTTGAAACGCTCC
>JAZUCR010000421.1:0-5980 GCA_045639225.1 Victivallales bacterium | reverse complement strand
TTTTTATGAAGAAAATATTTCTTTTCCTGCTGCCGGTGCTGGTATTGCTGACCGGCTGTTCCGATTCGACTGCAAAAAAACTGAAGATCGGCATTTCGATCCCCGCGGCCACGCACGGCTGGACCGGCGGCGTGGTCTGGAGCGCCGAACAGGCCAAGAAAAACATCGAAGCGGCCAATCCTGATGTGGAAGTGATCGTGACTTCGAGCGCGAATACCGCCGACCAGGTCAACCGCATCGAAAATCTGCTCGCGCGCCGGGTCAATGCGCTGGTAGTGATGGCGCAGGAACCCGGTCCGGTCTCCAGTATTTGCGAACGAGCCAAACAACAGGGCGCGTATCTGGTGATCGTTTCCAATCCGATCGAAAAACCGGTTCAGGATGTATTCGTGAACGGCGACAACCGCAGTTTCGGCGCTGCCGCCGCGGAGACCATGGGACAGCTGCTCGGCGGGCAGGGCGATATCGTGGTCATGGAAGGGATCCCTTGTCCGATCAATACCGACCGTGTCTCCGCTTTCCGGAAAGTATTAGCCGAAAAATATCCGAAAATCCGGATCCTGGAATCCCAGACCGCCGGCTGGAATACGGAAAAGGGATTGGCGCTGATGGAGAATTTCCTGCAGAAACATAAGAAGATCGACGGCGTCTGGTGCGGCGACGACGATGTGCTGATCGGTGCACTCAAAGCGTATCAGGAGTCCAAACGGAAAGACGTCAAATGCATGGTCGGCGGAGGCGGCAGCAAACTGGTCGTGAAGAAAGTGCTCGACCGCGATCCGCTGGTGCGCGGGACGGTGACCTATTCGCCGCGGATGCTGGAAGCGGGCGTGAATGCGGCGCTGGAAGGTCTGCGGAACGGCGGCAAGACCCGGCAGAAGGAAATCATCATCAAGTCGGAGATCGTGACTGCGGAAACCGCCGCGAAACATTATTTCCCCGATTCGGTTTATTGAGACTGTCAATCAGAGAACCCATGCAGGAGCGGATCCTGCGCGGAACGTATAAAGAAAGGATGAAACCATGAGAATCAGAACAATGTTGACCACCATTCTGGCGGCTGCGGCCGGGATTTGCTCCCTTTGTGCGACGGCTGCGGAAAAGACCGAAGCGAAAGATGCCCCGAAGGTCCTGATCGCCTTTTATTCCTACAGCGGCAATACGCGTGCCGCTGCCATGCAGATCCAGAAGAAAGTCGGCGGCGATCTGTTCGAGATCAAGCCTGCCAAAGCGTACCCGACCAATTATAAAAATTGTGTTGCGGTGGCCAAACAGGAGATCAGGGATGGGCATCTTCCGCCGCTGGCAGAAGAGATCGACATTTCCAAATACAGCATTATTTTCATCGGCAGTCCCAACTGGTGGGGCACGATCGCTCCTCCTGTCGGCACCTTCATCAAGAACAGCACTATCGAAGGGAAAACCATCATCCCGTTTTTCACCCACGGGGGAGGCGGGATGCAGAACTGCGAAGCGGATGTGCAGAAATACTGCGAAGCCGGGAATGCCGGCAAGATCCTGAAGGCGTTCACCTGTCCCGGCTCCTTGACCAAAGAGCCGGTTCCCGAACTGGAACAATGGGCGGCCGATTCCATGAAGCAGGCTGCTGCCGCCGCCAAGGCGGGCAAGGACGGAAAGTCCGCCAAAGGCAAATAAGATTGCCGGAATTTTCGGTTTTTTTCGGAAACCGGGTTGAAAAATTGGGAAAACGGTGTATCTTATAGGACTTTGTTAATGCGTCAGGCTCCTGTTTTGCTTGACACCTGATGCATGAAAAATAAACTTTACGAGAAAGGATGAGGAATGAAACAAGTTCAAGCCAAACACAAAATCTGCCGCCGGATTGGTTACTGCATCTGGAACAATCCGAAATGCCCGAGTGTGAAACGCCCGTACGCCGCCGGTCTTCAGGGCAAGAACGCCAAGAAGAAAAAACTTTCCACCTATGGCGAAATGATGCAGGAAAAGCAGAAACTGAAAGCGCACTATGCTCTGACCGAAACCCAGCTGCGCAATACCTTCCTGAAAGCCAAAGGCATCGAAGGCAGAACAGACGAAACTTTGATGCGTCTGATCGAACTCCGTCTCCAGTCCGCTGTTTATCACGGCGGTTTCGCTCCCACCATTTTCGCAGCCAAACAGATGGTCGTCCACCGTCACGTGAAAGTCGACGGCAAAATCGTCGACCGTCCGTCCTATCTGCTGAAAGCGGGTCAGGTGATCACGATCGATCCGGCGAAGTCCCCGGCTCTGGCCGAAGCTGCCAAAGCGGTGAACTCCACCATTCCGGCTTATTTCGAATCCGATAAGGAAAATCTGAAACTGACCGTGGTTCGCGAGCCGATGCTGGAAGAAATTCCGGTTCAGGTCGAAGCCCTGCGCGTGGTTGAGTACTACGCACGCTGATAAAGTTCTTTTCAGCTTTTTTCGAGACGCATCGTTTCCGGTGCGTCTTTTTTTTCTGCCCGGTGCTGGTGGGGAAGAATATTCATTCCCTGTGCCGGGACTTTGGTTCGGCCGGCCGGTTGACAGGAATCCGGTCGAAATTGACCAGCGAGGCGGGAACGATGGTCTCGCACAAATGCGGGTTGTCCGGATGTTCCGCATTGTAGAGAAGTTCCGTGATCGCGCAGGCGGCCAGCTGGTCAGGGTGCTGGTCCACGCTCGGGAAATGATAGAGTCCATCCTGCATGGGAGAACTGGCAAATCCGGTGATGGTCACTTTGCAGGGCTTCCCATTTTCCAGGTTGGCCGCATGGAGCCGCCAGGCCGGCATGTTGGAATCTGTGACCAGGATCGTGGTTTCCGGATAAGCGGACAGCATTTTTTTCCAGAACATTTTCGCTTCAACGATGTTCATCACACGGTCATTGAAAATCCGGTTTTCGGGATTGGGGATCCGGTTTTTCACCATGGAATCCAGAAATCCGCGCTGCCGGCGCTGCCGGTTGTATTCGATAAAACAGTAATTGGATAAAACCGCGATCTCCCGATGTCCTTTCCGGCAGATATCATCGATCACCGCGAATGCGGTCTCGTAATCGTTGATGCAGACCGCGCAACGCGGGGTGTGGTCGTCGGGAACCGGCTGGTCTATATACACGACCGGCAGCGGGAAATTCTCCGGCACCATTCCGATGCCGCAGCAGATCAGTCCGAGATAACGGTTCCGGGCAATCATTTCCAGACATTGATTGATCGAATAGCTGCCCTGATAGAATGCGTTGACCGCATAGCCGCGTTCCATGGCGTTTTTCTGGATTTCATACTGAAGCAGATCGTAATACGGGTTCTGATACGGCCCCAGATACGCAATGGAACCCAGAGGAAACGGAGAGGTGTTGACGACCCGGGTGCCGGCCCCTTTGCCGCCCCGCTGCAGATAACCTTCCCGCACCAGCTGTTCGGTGATTTTGTTGATGGTGATCCGCGATACCGAAAAACGTTTGACAAGCTTCGGTTCCGAGGAGAAAAGACCTCCCTGCACATACACTCCTCGCTGGAGTTCATTCCGCAATATCTGCAATATTTCTTCCGTCTTGTTCATCTCGCCCTCCTTCCGCATCGTATTATAGCACAAAAAAGCTGTATTACAAGAAATATTCGGCTTTTTATAAAAACACAATTGATTTTTTCAGATTTCAGATATAACGTATTGACAGAAATGATAATAAATGGAACTGATTTTGTAATACAACTTAAAAAAGGATACAGAACATGAGAGGATTTTCATCTTTTGGGAGAAAGTGGTTTTTTACCCTGATAGAGCTCCTGGTGGTGATCGCGATCATTGCGATCCTCGCGGCCATGCTGCTGCCCGCGCTGAACAAGGCCAGGCAGACCGCGCAGAACATCAAATGCCTGAGCAGCCTGAAACAGATCGGCACGACGATCGTGCAATACGGGATGGACTACAAGAAATATCCCGCGCATATCACCAAGGCCCCCAACGGAAATTATTATGCGTGGCCGACCTACATGATGTATCTCTATGGACTCACCGGCAAAGTGATGGCCTGTCCGACGTTCACCGACAACACGGTCGGCTGCAAAAACTTCACCCCGGAACGGGTCGCGACGCTGATCGCCACCCCGCCCGCGGAGAACTATGACAAATACTGCGATTTCGGGATCAATGTGAACCTGAACCGCACGCCCGCTGCTTATACTCCGGATAAAGTGAGACACCCTGCCGGACTGTTCCTGATCGCGGATTCCTACATGCCCACCAACAAGAAACGCGGCTACTCCTATGTGAACCACGTTTACACCACCGACACCAGCAACGGCAATTTCGACGGCCGCCACAACGGTGCGGTCAATCTGGCGTTCGGCGACGGACACGCTGCCCCGATCATGGCGATCCCCGGCATCGACCGCCGAGGTTACAGCGCCGACATCAATCCCTACAAGGTAGCGCCGTTCAAATACACCAGCATCAACACCGATATTTTCTGGGTCCCCTACGCACCCTGATTTCAGAGTTGAAAAGGAAATGCAATTCATGAAAACGAAAACTTTTCTCAGCCTCATTATGACCGCGTTAACGGCCGTATCGATCCATGCGGCCGAGTCCGGGCCCACGCTCGACCTGAAATTCGACCATTCCCAGACGATCACCCTCGGAAAGACTACAGTTGCTTTCGACGGCAGGATCCAGGACGGCATGATGTTTTTCGGCCCGAAATGCTATGCTCTGCCCGCCGCCGGCCTCGCCGGCGAAAAAGGGACGATCTTCGCGCAGATGACCATGGAGCCCTTCCAGCCTCAATTCAAAGGCGCGCGGTATCTGGTCACGCTCCGCACCAAAGGCCGTCTGCTCGTTTCGATCTACACCTTCGGCAACCGTCACTGCACCTTCGCGTTTTCCGACCAGCGCAAAAACATCTATGTCTCCAACGGAAAACCGATCAAAAACGGCGAAGTGTTTTATGCCGCGATCACCTGGAACGGCGACCGCGTGCGGTGCTACCTGAACGGAAAACTGCTCCAGGAGCGCAGGCAGGAAGTCCAGGTGAAGAACGTCACCACGCTCAACCTCGGTCCGTATTCCGACGGCTGGTACCGCCGCACGCCGTGGGGCGAGGAAAACCGCATCGGTCTGCTGAAAGTCTGGAATCGCGAACTCGATCCCGCCGAGATCCAGCAGGAATGCGGGATCAGAACCAAACCCGCACCGGAACAGTTCCCCGCGATCCTGCTGATCCCCGAAACGCAGAAGAAACCGGAGATCGACGGCAAACTGGACGATCCTGCCTGGCAGTGTGCCGGCTCGTTCATCGGGCTCAACGACCTGCGGGGCGATGCGCTCAAAGGCTGGCGGCTGCCGCACAATACCTTCAAATATATGTGGGATAAGGACAATCTTTACCTTGGTTTCACCACGCTGTTCCCGAATACCGAGATCCGCATGGGTCCAGTCAATGCTCCGGGCACGAAAAGCGAGGTTGCCTGGGGCTTCGAATCGTTCGAATTCCGCATCCTGAACGGGGAGGCTTTTTACCGTTTCGCCGGCAATGTGTCCGGCGGCGGCTGTGCGTCCAAACGGCATGACACGAAATGGAACGGCGGCTGGACCTACAAGACCCGGCTGGTCCACCGGATCGACGACCGGAAACTGTGGGAAGGCGAGATCGCGATCCCGTGGAAATCTATCGGCCTGAAAGAACCTCCGCGGAGCGGGCTGATGCTGAACTTCAGCCGCTCCTGGCTGCTGCCCGAACTGAGCTGCCTCAGTTCCAGTTCGTGGAACGGCGATTACGTCAAGCCGGAAACCTTCCAGACCGCGCGCTTCGTCCGCGTCCCCGCGATGCAGATCGTGGAGCAGGATACGCCCGAATTCGGCAATCTGACGCAAAAAGTTTCGTTCTTCGCGCCGGAAAACACGAAAGTCTCTTATGAGGTCTCCGGCGTCCGCATGGACGGCAGCATCCAGCCGGGTCTGCTCTTCTCGAAAGAGATTGCGCTGACTGCCGGCAAG
>JAZUCR010000420.1:0-1931 GCA_045639225.1 Victivallales bacterium | reverse complement strand
CGTCCGTGGCTTTGCCGCCCTGAATCGTCACGGTTCCCGCGGTGATGCCTGATGCTTCGACATAACCGGTAAAGCTTGAAGTGTCGTGTGTGTATTCGGTAGGACTGTCGCCGTGATTGTAATCGTAATGTGTGCTGGTGTAACTCTCGTCGTAGACCAGATAGAGTTTCTCCTCGCCGTCAGGCGGAGTGAGTGCGTTGAAGGTGACATTGTAGGTCTCTACTCTGCCAAGGTGAGGTCCGTAATTGTCATACGTAGTGATTCTATAAGCATAGCGGGCGAGCCCCGCGCCGCCGTGGTCGAGCGTGCCGAGGATGTGTCCAGCCTCGTGGCGGATGACGTCGAGCAGCTCTGCGTCGCTTGCGGAGTCATCCAGCATCACGAAAGCGTTTCCCTGTCCGATGCCTTCGGCGAGACCCGCGAAACGCCCGAATGCGTCAAACGCGGAAGAGCGTCCGATGTGAATGGTGCGGCCGCCCGCTTGCGCCACCTCAACCCCCTCACTGCGCAGTGCCGCAGCCAGCCGTTTCTGCCGGGCGGCGGAAATACCGCTGGGGAGGATATTCGCCGGAATGGTCATTCCCAGCGTCGGATTGCGGTAGAGCTGCGGTCCGCCGTCAAAATCCAAAACGACAGTGCAGGGCGTGGAATGCAGGGGAAGGTCTAGCGGAAATGATTTCATCGTTCACCTCTTTCTTCGACACTTTTTCATCCGGAAACATCTTGTGCATGATGGACAGTGACAGTCATGTTCCCGTATCTTTAAAACACAATATATACTGTCAAAACGGGAAATCAAACTGTTTAAAACAGTTTTCAGGAAAAATCCGAAAAAAACAGCTTTATTCATCCGCATGGCGAAGCCGCACTTCACCACAAAGCGAGAGCCGTCAGGCGAGCGCAGCCAACCCGGTGCTCCATTCCGAGCCGACCGAGCCGTAATATTTCCAGACGAGGTCGTCTGCACCCATGACCAGCTGGGTGCCGAGGTCGCCTCCGGCTGTGCGGATCCGCAGATCGTCTTTGCCGTCGGCGTTGAAGTCCGCGATCTGTTCGACCGTGACGTCGCCCAAATCGCCGAGACCCATCCAGCCCGCCGCATTGCCGTTGTTCACCAGCCACGCACCGTAATAATTGCCGTTCTTCAGCAGCACATCGTCCGTGCCGTCGCCGTTGAAATCTCCTGTACCGACGATTTCAAAACCATCCGGCAGCGTATCGAGATCCGCCCACGCCATGGTGCCGTCCGTCTGCGTCAGCCAGCTGCCTGCAAATCCGGCATCGTGCTTCAGAACCACGTCGTCGCGTCCGTCGCCGTTGGGGTCGCCGGCCGCGGAAAGTTTCCATTCGTCGCCAAGGCTCTGGAAATAATTCCAGCCGTGTTTTTCTTCACTGGTGAAGAAGCAGCCCACTGCGCCGTTGTTGTTCCGCAAAAGCAGATCGGTCTGTCCGTTGCCGTTGAAATCGCCCAGTCCGAGGATTTGGGTGCTGGAGTCGAATTCGGCAATCGTTTCCCAGCCGATGACCTCACCCGGCTGGGTCAAGGAGCCGGGTGAGGCGGCACCCGTGATCCATGCGCCGATGATGTTGTTGTCGCTCCTGAGGTAGACGTCGGCGGTTCCTTTGCCTGCGGCGGTGAATCCCGTGCCGAAGATCTCCCAGTCCGGACCTCGGTTCGAAAGGTCGCCCCAGACTGCAGTCTGGTCATTCTGGATGAGCCATGACCCCGTGGCGCCATTGGCCGGATGGTCGAACTGATCGATCGTCATCACGATATCCGACAGCCGGTCGCCGTTGAGGTCTGCCATGGGAATTCCCTCGCTGCCGTCGGTGATGGCCAGCTTCAGCATGCCTTCATTGTTGGCGAGACTGTAGGTGATGCCGTCATAAACGAAACTGCCGCCGACGGTCAGGGTGCCGTATTGGCTTCC
>JAZUCR010000419.1:0-3762 GCA_045639225.1 Victivallales bacterium | reverse complement strand
ATTTTACCTTCCGCGGACACTGTTCCCGCTGCAGCGGTCGAAACGTGCGCAGCAACGGGCATAACTGCAAAAAACGATTTCCCTTTTATTTGATTTTGCCAAGAGATTTCAGCCATTTCACAACCGCCTCTTCGGTAGCCGCCGCATCACGCTGGGCAGTCGCTCCGCGCAAACTCAAACCGTCCTGAACGACCTTCGCCTTCGGGAATGCCTTTGCCAGCTTGCGGGCGGTGCTTCCCAGCCCGGACCCCTCGTGGGTGCAGAACGGGATGATGGTTTTTCCGTCGATTTCCACCTTGTCCAAAAACGAATAGACCACCATCGGAGCATCTCCCCACCAGTTTGGATAGCCGAGATAGATCACGGAATACGCCGAAAGATCGGGCAGTTTCCCGGCAAGTTCCGGGCGGGCATTGCTGCGCAGTTCTTTTTGGGCCAAGTCCACGCAGGCCTGATAATTGGCCGGATATGGCTTCGCCTCCTTGATCTCATACAGTTCCGCTCCGGTTTTGGCGGCGATGACTTTGGCGACTTTGGCCGTGTTGCCTTCGGTGATATTGCCGACGGCGTAGTTTTCACCGGTGTGGGAAAAATAGACGACAATGGATTTTTCAGCGGCGTAGACTCCGCTCAAAGCTGCTGCGGCAAGCATGGTGACGATTCCTTTCGTGATGTTCATTTTTCAGTTCCTTTCATCTTACAAAATTGGTCAATACTTCTTCTCTGATTTCTGGCTTCGGGACTCCGGCATCGTGTCCGGCTTTCAGACACTTCATCAGCCATGCCATATTCCGGGCCAGATTTTCCAGCGTCTGAACCCCCTCGCCATCCTTCGGCACATCCTCCTGTGTGAGTGCATGGAACTCGTTCCAGTAGGTGCTGCCGACCGCAATCATGTTGGAAATGCCGAAGTATTTGTTCATCACATCATACGAGGCGCTGGTCCCCGCCCGCCGCGCCACCACAATAGAGGCCGCAGGCTTATGACGGAACACCGCGTAGCCATCCTTCATCCGACTGCTGAAAAACACCCGGTCGAGGAAACTCAAAATACGCCCGGAGGGATGGGCGTAATAAACTGGCGTCCCGAAAACAAAGCCATCCGCCTCCGCCGCCTTTTCCACAAAGCCGTTGACCATATCGTTGTTGAATACACACCGCTTGAGTTCGGCACACTTGCCGCATCCGATGCAGTCGGCGACCGGCTTGCCGCCCACGCAGACGATTTCGGTTTCGACATCCTGTTCCGCAAAGATTTTTGCCATAATGTCCATCCCGGCTCTGGTGGAACCGTTCACATTGCAGCTTCCATTAAGCATCAATACTTTCATGATATTTACATCTCCATATTGCGGGTGATCAGCGGAAATCCCCGGCGATCTGTTTCATCAAGGACGGAATAGCGATCCCCTGCGGGCACTTCTTGAGGCACGCGCCGCAGCCGACGCACGAGGAAGCCCGCGCGTCTTCACCCATCGCATCGTAAACCAGTTTCGCATGGAAGAGCGGAAGTCCGCCCTTGACCTGATTGAGCAATGCTAGGTTGCGCGGGATGTCCACTCCGACCGGACACGGGGAACAATAGCGGCACGCGGTACAGGGGACCGCGCCGGACTTGCGGTAGGCGGCGAGCGCTTCCGCGACCACTTTGCGTTCCGCATCGGAAAGCGGCTTGAACGGAGCGAAGGTGCGGATGTTGTCCCGCATGTGTTCGACGGCGGACATGCCGGAGAGCACGACCTGGACGTTGGGCAGAGACGCGACATAGCGAAGCCCCCATGAAGCGGTGCTGACCTCGGGATTCGCCTTTTCGAAGACTTTTTTTGCTTCCGGGGTGAGTTTGACCAGCGTTCCGCCCTTGAGCGGCTCCATCACGCTGACCGGGATCCCCAGTTTCGTCAGCAGTTCATACTGCTCTTGGGAGCGGCACAATTCCCAATCGAGATAGTTGAGCTGGATCTGCACCAGATCCCAGGGATATGCCTCGGCGATCTTCTTCAGCGTCTCCGGTTCGCCGTGGAACGAGAAGCCCAGACGGCGGATCTTCCCCTCCTTCTGCATCCGCTTCATGAACTCGAGAGTTTTGAAGCGCTGAGCCATTCCCCAGTGTTTTTCGTTGAGCCAGTGCAGAAAATAGAAATCGAAATATCCGGCGCGGGTGCGGGCGAGCTGTTCCTTGAAGATCCGCTCGTTGTCCGCTTCGCCGCTCATCATCACGATGGGCATTTTGCTGGTGAGATAATAACTTTCACGGGGATACTTCGACAGCACCTTCCCGACGAACTTCTCGCTTTCGCCGCCGTGATACATATAGGCGGTGTCGAAGTAATTGCATCCGGCATCCATCGCCAGATCGACCATTTTCTCCGCCGTCGAGTAATCGACTTGACCGTCTTTCTGCGGCAGACGCATCAGGCCGAAACCGAGGAGCGGCAGAGTCATATTCGTGTTTCGATAGCGTCGGCGGGTGACTTTCGGACCGGCTGCCCCGTCCTTTGATTCTGCCGCCTCAAGTTTCCCGGTCAAGTTCGCCAGCGGAGCCAGTGCCGCGACCGTGGCGGCGGTTTTCAGAAAATCGCGTCGGTTCATGATCATTTCCTCCTGTTGTTTTCATTCAGGTATGGTTTCAAAAGTCCATTAAGAAACTTGTCGCAGAAATCCCGGGTCTTTTCCGAAAAACGGAACGCCCCGTTGCTCGTCGCCCAGCAAAGCATTTCGCCGTACATGACGTCCACCAGCGTATGGGAAAGCAGTTCGACCGGAGCATTCTTTTTCAACTCGCCGCGCCGCACGCCGTCTTCGATCAGCGCGGTGACGGCCGCAATATCCATCTGCAATTTATCGGACCCGAATTGATTTCCGGCGAAATCCGGGTCGGCGGTGTTGCGGATCCACTCCTGGCACAGCTTCAGGCTCTCCTTTTCGATGTAGGCGCAGAAATCCACCATGTAGCCAGTCAGCCGGACCGGGAACGGTTCACGTGACGCCAGCGCCGCGTCCCGGATTTCATCGAACTTTCCCCAGCAAATCGCGTAAACCACATCCTCTTTGCGCTTGAAATAGGTGTAGAACGTCCCTTTGGAGACTCCGCACAGTTTCGTGATCTCCTCCACTTGAGTTCCGGCAAGGCCGCGTTCACTGACAATCTGGCGCGCCGCCTCGATCAGCTTTTTCCGCGTCTCCAATGCCGCCTTCTGACGATTGGTCATTTTGACACTCCAGTCTTTTCGACAATTCCCTGTTTGACGAATAATATAAGCGCTTGTTGACCGAAAGTCAATGACTAAAAGTCAAAATTTTTGTTTTTTTTGAAAAATCCTGCGGATAATGCTTGAAACGGATCCCCGAATAATCAGAACAAGTAAATATGGTGCAAGAACGCAAAGTACGTAAGCCCGGAATACTGCAGTGCCAGCCGTCTGTTCGACCAGCTCGTGTTTATCGCGCCGCTCTTCAGAATGTCGGAGAATCAGACCAGGGCCGGCGGCAAATGCTATACCTATTACTTCACTCTTGAATCCTCCGTGCCGAAGATGAGGAGCGGACACGCGGTCGAGCTTTCGATCGTATTCAATCATCCGGAAGAGACCCTCGTCACGGGAAGACGATTCGACGAGACCTTCTCGAAGACCATTCGCCGGATGTGGGTTCAGTTCGCCAAGACCGGCAACCCGTCGTTGAGCGCGGACATCTCCCCGGACGGCAAGGCGAAGGTTTGGCCGCTCTACGACCTGAAGAACAGGAAGGTGATGATTTTCGACG
>JAZUCR010000418.1:0-3087 GCA_045639225.1 Victivallales bacterium | reverse complement strand
CACCGGATGGCGATGTGACGTTCCGGGATCTTTCGATCGAAGGAAAAATCGGCAGTCCTGTGGAAACCGGTGTGCGCGGCATCCGCGTGGAGGCCGGTCATCTGGTGTTGAATGATGTCACCATCACCAATTCTCATGCGGACCGCGTGTATGATCCGGAATCGAAAGGCGGCGCGGTCTATGTGAAGGCCGGCGGTTCCCTGACCGGCCGCCATGTGACGCTGAGCAAAAACTATGCCCGGATCGGTGCTGCCATCTATTCGGACGGCCCGGTCGAGCTGGATGGATTTACGATCACCGGCAATACGCAGACCAGCAATAAAGGCGGGATCGTTCATGTGACCGATGCGGATTCGACTTTGAAACTTCATAACGGAGTCTTTACGAAAAACGATACCGCGGGAACTCTGATCGAGACCAAGGGCCGGGCGGAGCTGATTTCCGTTTCGGTGGCGGACAACGGCTGGGAGGATTATTTCGGTTCGGCGCTGCTGAAGGCCTATTCTGCGGACATTGTGAATTCCACGCTGACCGGCAATGCGGCCAATGGTGCGGCACTGGTGTATATCGCCGACGATTCGGGTATGACAGATTCTTCCAATGATCTGAATGTGGCAAATTCGATCATTGTGACGACCCATGGCAGCGGACCTGCGGTTCTGGCCGGAAGTATCAAATCCGCCTATTCGATCTACAGCGGATACCTGGAGAACGTGGTCGTGGATGTAAACAATCTGACCGGTTCGACCTTCAACGAATTGTTCTCCGGGAGCGAAGGCGGCCGGCCCGTGGCGAAGGATGATTCTCCGGCGGCTGTCGGAGTGTGGACCTCGTTCGATCCGGTTACCCGGGAAATCACTTATACGGAACGCCCGGAAGATATCTGGACCAAAGGCTACAAGCCGGAACGCATGCAGTGGCGCGTTCTGGGCGGCGGACTGACCAGTTTCAACGGAACTTATATGGTAAGGGGTGACTCTTCGATGCCGAGCATCGGTGCCAACTGGATCCGGAACGGCAACAATCATCCGGATTTCGGTCCCGGTGTGGATACTACGAAAATCAATCCGACTTATAACGGCGGATTCGACGATGACTGGGGCTACAGTTCGGTGGTGAACCGTTATCTGGCGGATCCTGAAACCCGGTTGTCCGACGAAACGGAATCCGGCATGGGCTGGTATGCTTCCATGCTCTCCGAGCTCTTCGGTTTCCGCACGCCGCAGACCAGCATCCTTTCCGTGACCGGCGGAATCCCGTCGGATGAGCTGGAGCTGAGCGTGGATGCCGACGCGGAAGACTTCGGCGAATTCCAGGAAGCACCCTATCGGGCGGACGACGGCACACCGCTGAGTCAGGAAGAACTCAATGCCATTCGGAATGCCGCGGTGAGCGGCCGCCTGCCGGCCGATTCCGTCCATCTGGATGAAGCCGTTCATGCGAAAGTGGCGACTTCCCTGCGGAGTTCGGAACTGTTCAAAGACAGTTTCGACAAAGCGTTGGATGCTCTGCTGGGCCTGGATGCTTAAGAGGAGGTTATCGAAAGATGATGAATATGAACAGAACACGGGAGAATGGAATGAAGTTCGTAACTTCACGGGCAATCGCATTCGGCACCGCTGCCGCACTGCTGTTTCTGAGCGGCTGCAAGACCGAAGAAGATTATAAGAAAGAGCGTATTGCCAAGGCCCAGGAACAGTTTGAAGCGGTGAAGAAAAAAGAGCTTTCCGCCGATAAGGTGCTGACCTTGCATGACTGCATCAAGCTTGCCATGGAGAATAATATGGACATCAAGGTCCAGAACATGGAAAAAGATGCTGCGAAAAATCTGCTGTGGGCGGAAATTCTGGGCATGCTTCCGGATTTGAGCATAACGGATAATTTCACTACGCGTTTCAATCAGCCGGGCTCGCGCAGCAAAGCCGTGGAACAGGGCGGCGAAACCTATGATTACAGCACCAGTCAGGACCGAACCATCAACAATCTGAGCGTGGATTTGGCATTCAGTCTGCTGGATTTCGGTCTGGCGTTCTTCAACTCCCAGCAGGGACATGACCGGGTGCTGATGAAACAGCGGCAGATCGAACGTCTGCGTCAGAATCTGACCCTTGATGTCGTGCGGGCTTATTTCAAGGTTGCCGCCGCTCAGCGTGCCGTAGACCTCACGAACAATCTCCTTGTCCAGTGCCGCAACCGCGCCGCTGTGATCGACCGGCTGCAGAAACAGAAGAGGATCACTCCTTTCCGTGCTTTCGAAGAGATCAACCGTCTGCTCACAATGGAAAAACGGCTTTCCAATTACACCCGCGTGTATGAGAATTCCTGCGTGGAACTGCGAGCCTTGCTCGGCGTTTATCCCAGTGTGAATATCATCGTCGATGATACGGTCCTGGACAAAGAACCGGCGATGGAACTGCCGGAGATCGAACTGCTGGAACAGATGGCGATCCTGAAGCGTCCCGAACTGTATGAGATCGATATCCAGCGTCATATCAATATCCTCGAATGCCGGAAAACCCTGCTGATGATGCTTCCGAACGTCCAGGTCTATATGGACTTGGTGAACAACAACAACTCGTTCCTGTATTATCAGACCTGGTGGGAGCTGGCGATCCGCGCCGCCTACAATGCTCTGAAGACACCCCAGCATCTGGCCCGTTACATGGCTTACAGTGATCAGGCGGATGTTGAAAAAGTCCGCTCTTTCGCCCAGGCTATCACGGTGATGTCGCAGGTCCGGATCGCCAAGGCTGACATTGCCGCTTCCCGGCAGAAATATGAGCTCAACCGTCGTGAAAGCCGCAATTACAGCGAGCATTTGCAAAAAGAACAAGCCAAAAAACCGGTCATCGGAACCGTTTCCGAACTCGAACTGGATCATCTCCGCATGGCCGTGGCCCAAACCGAGATCGAACGTCTGCTCGCGCTGGGTTCCTGCCATATCGCTTATTACCGGCTTCTGAACGCAGTCGGTGTGGAAAATCTCGATCCCGCTACCCAGTCCGCTCTGAAAAAAGAACTCGAAGCCGGTGCCAAACGGGCCGAAAAAGAGCTTGCCCGTGCTCGTGCCGAATACGAGAAAAAACA
>JAZUCR010000417.1:0-4156 GCA_045639225.1 Victivallales bacterium | reverse complement strand
GGAGAACTGGCGCATCATCGGAGTCTACGACGACGGCACGGCGAAACCGTATGCGATGTGCTGGTTCGCCGTTTCCGACGGGAGCGACTACTATCTGCCGAACGGCGAAGCGCGTCACACGATCCGCGGGGATGTCTTCGTGATCGCGGAACTTTACGGATGGGACGGAACGCCGAATGTCGGAACGGGAGAAAGCGTGGCGAGCAAGGCGGAGAAGATCAAGGCGAAAGAGAAAGCCCTGGGTTATCACATTTCGGAACGGATCGCGGACTCGGCGATCTTCTCGTCGAAAATCCACTCCATTTCCGACGAGTTCGAGGAAAACGGCGTGAGTTTCACCCCATGCAACAAGGCCCCCGGAAGCCGTCTCAACTCCATCAACATCTTCCGCAACAAACTGATCGGCGCGCTGGAACGCAAGGACGCACCGGGCATCTTCTGGTTTCACACCTGCATCCACAGCATCCGCACCATCCCGGTGCTTTCTCGTGACAAGAACAACATGGAAGACATCGACACAAAAGAGGAAGACCACCTCGCCGACTGCTGTTTTTACTTCTGCCTCGCCGAAGACGCCTCGCCGATGGTCATCGGGTCGGTCAACAACGCATCGTAAAACGGAGGTCGGATCATGTCGGAACGAAAAATCAAAAAGATGTCCATCCGGGAACTCGCTTTCGCGCTCACGCAACACGCGGACGACCTGCAAATTTTCGCCAACGGCGTTTCCGAGGACGCCGCGGACGATTTCGCGCAGACCGAGGCGTCCATCATGGAAATCATCTATGAACTTTATTCGCGTTACGGAGAAACGGGAATCCCGATGGACCGGCGGACGCAACGGCATCTCGACGACATCCGGCGGCGCATCGCGGAAATCCGGGAATCCATGTTCGACGAGGAAACCGAAGAACTCACCGGGCAGTCGCGCGAGGTCGTCAAAAACGATGGGAAGTTCCTGAAAGCGTTTTTCGCCGCGCTGACCGGAGCGGCCGCAATCGGACTGGATGCCGCATGGTATGATAAAATTTCCCAATACGGGATTTTCGGCGGCAAGACCATCCGTCAGATCATGGACCGCATCGCCTCCGGAGACGTCGACCGGATTTACACGGCGGCGGCCGACGGTCTGCAAAACAGGAAGAGCCTGGATGAAATCCGTGAGAGCGTCCGCAAGGAAATGGAGAAAACGGCGCGGTTCATGAAATCCGAGATCGTGTCCGTGCTGAACGGTTCGGCGAACGACGCCGCGCTCGCATTCGCCGCGGCGAACAGGACGAAACTCATGTACTGCGCTGTTCTGGACGACCGGGTGTGCGAGGAATGCGCATCGCGGGACGGTGAAATCTACGAGTTCGACGACGATGGAATCCCCTCCGTGCCGCGCCACAACAACTGCCGGTGCCGACTGATTCCGGTTGCGGACGAAGACGAGAGCAACAGAAAACTCGCGATGCCGTTCCGGGAATATCTGCGGTCGCTGCCGAAAGCGGAACAGAAAAAACGGCTCGGAGCGGCGAAATACGACCTGCTGAAATCCGGTCAGTATCAGTTGAAAGCGTATGAACCGCCGAACGGAGGTCAGCGGTTGAGCATGGACGAACTCAAGGCGCGGGACAAGGAACTGTTTCCCAAAAGCAAAACGGATAAATATGAAAATATAATGAATGGCGGCAACTTCCATGTTGATCTTGCGGATGCCATCGCCGCCGTGCGCCATGGATTCGATGTAAAGACAGTCAATAACACAGTTTGTCATTTTGGAGAATATCTTTACAAAAAATACGTTTTGGGAGAAAGAAAGGACGGAGCAACGCCGAATCGGCTCATCCATCTGGCAAGGGCTGTGGAGGCGGTAAAAAACGCCAGTGTATCAGTTACCGAACTTTCTGGCACCAATCCTCCGCAGACGAGATATGTTCATCGGTTGGAAGAGAAAAAAGCAATCGTGGTTTTCGTGGAAACAGCAACCGACAACGTGAGAAGTTTTATTTACACGAACAAGCAGCTCAAGGCTTTTTTGGAAAAATACAAATAGGTAACGGCCCTTCTCGGCTGACCGCACCCCGGAATGGCTTCATCATTGCAGAGAACTCCACCATCCGTCGAAGAATAAAATAACATATTGACGAAAAAAATCAAGAGATAAAGCAAAATAAATTTCAAGAAAATACCAGAGTGCCAAGGAAATTCCGTCATGAAAGGGGTTCAGACTTTCCCTTTTTGTTTCACGGTGTTCAGATACCGGAAAAATCAGAAGACGGTTCTGTATTTCTTTTATCCGGAAAGAAAATGACGACGGTCGCATTCGCAGCCGCACCCAAACGTGGAAAACTGCAAATACCGTCGTCAATCCATATTATAACACCGAGGTCCGAAAAAGTCAAGCGAAATCAAAATTTATTTTGGTTCTGCCCAAAAACGGAACGGCGAATGCCGCCGGACGGCGGGAAACAGGGAAACGCAGATCGATGTTGACACTTCCGGTAAAAACGAAAAAGCAAATCTCAAGAAACGGAGCGAAAAATGGCTGTGAGAAAATACTCTTGCGATGAAATCGAAGCGATGATCGCCAACCTCGCTTTCCCCGAATACCGCGAACTCAAGGAATGCCGCGCCGTGGTGGATGACTGCCTCGCCGGACAGCGGACGATCAAGGAAAAGGGGAAGTATCTGCCGCCGAACGACTGGCAGAAGACCCACGAGGATCAGTACAAGTCCTTTCTGCGGCGGGCGCTTTTCCCCGGAGAGACGAAGTACGCGCTCGACATCTACACCGGACTGTTCTCGCTGGGAGAACCGAAGATCACTCTGCCGCCGGACGGGAAACTGGACTTCATCATCAATAACGCGTCCGTCTACGGCGACACGCTGAAAATGGTGCAGATGCGGCTGAACGCAGAACAGATGAGCCATGGTCTGCGGTGTCTCCTGCTGGAAGTGCGGAACGACGGCGAGAAACCGTTTTTCATCCGCGAATACTCCGCGGCGAAGTTTCTGCGCAGTCACTTCACCGACATCGACGGGGAGAGCGCGGCGGACTTCATTCTGATGGACGAATCGACGGAAACCTACAGCCTCGCCACGTTCCAGAACGAAATCGACTGGAACCTCCGCGTCCTCGCACTGGACGGAAACGGAGAATACTATCAGCGGTCGATCCGACCGTGGGAACTTACGGCGGAGTTCGACGTCAAGAACCCGCCGCGCGACGAAAGAACCGTGTATCCATCCGTGTTCGGCAGACGTTTCACGCGCATTCCCTTTGTATGGTGCGGGGCGAGCGGGATTTCCGGCGCGTCGTTCGACTATCCCCCGATGCTTTCGATGGCCGACACGGAACTCGCGCTCTATGTGGCGATGGCAAACCACAGCCAGCACATCTACATGAACACGCAGGAAATCCTGGTCTTCACCGGCGTGTCGCAGGAATCGATCCCGAAAGACGCGGTTTTCGGATGCGGGTCGTATCTCGCGCTCAAGAACGCCCAGGCGGATGCGAAATACGTCAGCACCAACGGGGTCGGGTTCACGGCGGAGAAAGAGGAAATCGAACAGCTCAAGGCTGACATCGAGCAGAAGCGGCTGTCGCTGATGAGCGCGAAAAGCCATCAGTCCGGCACGGTCGTGGGACTGGTGCAGAACAGTCAGTCCGCTCCGCTCCGGAGCATTGTCGGAACCTCCGGAGCGGCAATCACGAAAATCCTCAAATACATGGCGCAGTGGATCGGGGAATCCGGCGAGGCGGTCGACGCGGTGGAATATGTGCCGAGCCAGATGTTCGCCAATCCCAGGGTGAATTTGTCGGAATATATCGCGCTTTGCAAGTCGGTTTATTCCGGCGAGGTCAAAATGCTGGAGGAAGACCTGTACAACATGGCGCGGGAAAGCGGGTACATCAACACGGCGATGCCGTGGGAAGTCTTCCAAAAGAAGTACGAGATCGAATCGGACGAACGGAGCAGAAAGAACTCCGTGCTGCCGAATACGACGGGAAACCCTTTCGTCGCAAACGCAACGGACGATCAAAAAGAAGATGCCTCCGCCAATGACTGAAAGAATTGATTTCGTGTTTCCGGTCGAACCGACGGCGGTGCAGTCGGCGCGGTTCTTCCGCTGCGGCGGGGGAATCCGCTCCTATCAGCCGGAGAAAGTG
>JAZUCR010000416.1:0-10467 GCA_045639225.1 Victivallales bacterium | reverse complement strand
AAACTGATCCGCGGTTTCCTGAAAAAGAAACCCGCCGGCGGCAAAAAGAAAAAATAAACCGCCTCGAATATCATGAAGAGCAGCTGGGATGCATTCGTTCCCGTGAACGGGGAAAAATATGAACCGGTCCGGCAGTTTCCGTTTGCGGAAAGTTCCGATCCGGATCAAACCCTTTATCTTTCCGTTCCGAAAGGGAAACGGAACGTCCCTCTGCTGATTTTTTTTCATGGCGGCGGCATGACCGGCGGGGCGCGGGAAGTGCCGGATATGGTTTTCGATGGTGAATTCGCGATCGCCGAACCCCGTTACCGGTTGTCCCCGGCGGCCCCCGCGCCCGCTCAGATCGAGGATGCGGCTCAGGCCATTGCCTGGTGTTTCGCCCATGCCGATGAGTTTTCCATCGACCGGCGGCGGCTCTTTGTCGGCGGCATGTCCGCCGGCGGATATCTGGCGGCGATCTCGGTGATGAACCATGCCTGGCTGAAAAAATACGGCCTCCGTTACCATGATATCGCCGGACTGGTCCTGATCAGCGGACAGATGACCACCCATTTCCGGATCAAGGCTGATCTGGGGCGTGACAGCGGGCCCTATAATCCGCTGATCGACGAATACGCGCCGCTGAACTTTCTCGCGCCCGACCTGCCGCCGATCCTGATGGTCACCGGCGACAGCGCGTTCGACATTCCGGCCCGGCCGGAGGAAAATGCGTTCATGGCGGCGAGTCTGAAAGCGATCGGACATCCCTTCGTCCGGTGTTATTCTCTCCCCGGCCACACGCACGGCGGCACACTGGAAAGCTGCGGGTTCCTGGTGATGAACTTCCTTTATCAGGTTCTGGAACAGCTCCGGTCGAAAACCGAATAAATTCACAATGACAGAAAAACATCTCAGGAGTTTCAGATGAGAACCGTAATCTATCCCGGCAGTTTCGACCCCGTTACCAACGGACATTTGGATGTGGCGCGGCGCGCGGCGAAAATCTTCGACAAACTGGTGATCGCCGTCGCCTGCAATTCGGAAAAAAATCCGCTGTTCACTTTCGAGGAACGGCAGGCCCTGCTGAATGAAACCTGCGCCGATATCCCGAACAAGGAAGTCGTCATGTTCAACGGACTGCTGGTGGATGCGGTGCCGCGCTTCAATGCCTGTGCCGTCATCCGCGGCATCCGCGCCGTGTCCGATTTCGAATACGAATTCCAGATGGCGCTGATGAACCGCGAACTGAGCGCCCAGTGCGAAACGCTGTTCATGATGCCCAGCCCGGAATACTCCTATGTCAGCTCCCGTCTGATCAAGGAGATCGCCCAGTGCCGCGGGGATATATCCATGTTCGTTCCTCACCCCGTGGCCCAGGCCGTTTACCGGAAATTCGGCGTAACTCCGAAAAAATGAGGTGACGCCATGATCCGGATCAATACCGCTGACATCGGGGCGGACGGCCTGAACGTTTCCGGCACCGAAGACCCCGCTTTTCTGGAACTGGACGAAGCCGGCGGTTTCCCGTGCGAAATCATCGGCGGCGTCCGGTATGAGCTCAATGCCTCGCTCGCCCGGCACGATCTGCTGGTGACCGGGTCCGCTCTGGTCACGGTCAAGACCCAGTGCGCTCTCTGTCTCAAGGATATCACCGTCGAAGCCGGGTCCAGAGAGATCTGCATTTTCCGTGAAAAAGTGCCGGACGAGATCGTCGACATCACCGACGACATCCGCGAGGACATACTTTTGTCCATTCCCGAGCGTTTCAAATGTTCCGAAGAGTGCCGCGGTCTCTGTCCCGGCTGCGGCGCCAACCTCAACGACGAACCCTGCCGCTGCAAAAAAAACAGCCGGAAAAAAGATGCCGGCAAAAAGCAGGATCACACCTGGGACGCGCTTGACGATCTGAAATTCTGAGACCCGGTCCGGATCGACCGGCAGAAAGGACTCTTTCCATGCTTACCGACCAGATGACCGCCGCGTCGGACCGACAGGCTCCGAATACCGAAACCAACGCAGTCCTGCTGCCGGCCGGACTGTTCCGCGACGGCATGGTCCTGCAGCGGAACCGGCCGATCCCCGTGTGGGGGACCGCCCATCCGGGCAGACGGGTCGTCTGCACCTTGGGAACACTCCAGGCTGTGACTTTTTCGAATCCGGAAGGCCGTTTTTTTCTGAAACTGCCGTCCTGTCCGGCGGCGGAAAATCTGACTTTGAATCTGAACGACGGCATTGCCGAATGCCGGATCCGGGATGTTGCTGTTGGCGAGGTTTTCCTGCTGGCGGGACAATCCAACATGGAATACGATTTGTCGCAGCATCCGCAGCAGCCGCTGGAAGAGGACCGTTTTCCGGTCCGGCTGTTCCGGGTGAAGCAGCAGGCTTTTCCCGGCGGCATGGCGGATGTACAGGGTGAATGGAAAAGCGCTTCGGGACGTCGCGGCTTTTCCGCCGTCGGTTATTTTTTCGCCGCCCGGTTCAGTCAGCTCGAACAGGTTCCCGTGGGGCTGATCGATGTCTCACGCGGCGGTGTCGGTATCGAAACTTTCATCCCGGAAGAATATCTGCGCGAGGATGATTTTTTCGGACCTCAGATGGAGGAATACGAGGCGGAACGTTTCGCTCCGGCAGCCAATCCGGAAAACGAATGGTCGGATTTTTCCGGAAGTGCCCGTCTGCTCCGGACCATCGAACAGCACCAGAGCCGCATCCCGGATCTGCCGGATCTGCTGCGGGACTGGATGAAGCCTGAATTCGACGACGGTCAGTGGCAGACGCAGGATCTGCCGGACAGCTGGTCGCTGGCCGGACATCCCCACACCGGACGTTTCCTCTATCGGAAAAAAGTGAAACTGCCGCAGAACTGGCTCGGCCGTGAATTGATTCTTTCCCTCGGCTGCGTGGACCGTGCCGACATCACGTATTTCAACGGCATGGAGGTCGGCCGCACCGCCCGCCCGGACAAGCTGGACGGCTGGAATCAAATCCGGGTTTATACCGTCCCCGCGGCTTGCAATAACACAACTGAAGCCGTGATCGCGGTCGATGCCGCGCAGCTCTGTTCGATCTGCACCCACGGCGGTCTTACCGGTCCGGAGTCGGAAATGTTTCTCGCGTCCGGTTCGGAAAAACTTCCGCTTAACGGCGAATGGAAACTGTTCGAGGCCTTCGACGGCGGGATCCGCCCGATGGAAAAGATGGCGTCCGCCGGCGTCAGTGAAGCCAAATCCTGGCACATGCTCTACGAAAATTGCGTTCAGCCGATCCGTCACTTTGCCCTTTCCGGCATTCTGTGGTATCAGGGTGAGGCCAACACGCTGTGCCATCCGGACCGATACGACCGTCTGCTTGCCCTGCTGATCCGGGCCTGGCGCGGGAAGCTGAGTCCGCACGCGGATATCCTGATTTTCCAGCTCCCGGGCTTCCAGCGTCCGCATCTTTATTCCGAACACAGCACCTGGGCGCTGATCCGGGATGCCCAGCTGCGGGTCGCTTTGAAAGAAACCGGCATGCCGCCGGTCATTCTGAGCGATTGCGGCGATTGCGACAATATCCATCCGCCGGAGAAACGGATCCCCGGTTTCCGCGCGGCAGAACAGCTGTGGAGCAAGCGGTACGGACAGCCGCTCAAGGCCGGCGCATATCTGCGCGAATGCCGGAAGACCGCATCCGGATTCGAACTGTTTTTCGAAACGTTCGGCAGTCCGCTTCAGGCGGAAACCGGCAAGGACAGCGGTCTGGCCGGCATTGCGGAAAACGGAACGGTCATCCCGCTGAAGATTTCGGAAGTCAAGCCGGACACGATCCTGGTGGAAGCGCCCCCGGAAAAGCTCGAATCCATTGCCTGCGGCTGGTGTGAAAATCCGGAAAAAGTCAAACTGAAAACCGCTTTCGGACTGCCCGTCTTCCCGTTCCGTTTTCGCGTTGTCTGATCGAAGAAGCCGGATCAGGCTTCCATTTTTACCTCGGATCCCCAGGGGATGTCATTTTGGCCATCGGGCGTGATGACCCACATCACCGGATAACGCGGTTTTTTCGGCCGGTCGCCGAAACCGTCGGTGAAATACATCAGGATCTCCGTGTCCGGCAGTTTTTCGTTCACATAATCGAAAACGGGCGTGAAACTCGTTCCGCCGCCGCCTTTGAATTTGATCTTTTTCCAGTCGAACGGAGTCTCCTGAGTGTAAGTCTCGACCGACTGGACTCGCGCGTCACAGCAGATCACTTTGAGCTCATATTGTCCGAACGAATTCAGCAGATTCATCAATTCGCCGGCAAAGCGGGGGAGATCGTGACTGGTGCTGCCGGAGGTGTCGATCGCGAGGACTGCCTGCAGACGGCTGTCGCGGCGTGACTGCAGGTACAGGCCGCGGGAAATATATCGCCGGTTGGGCGGCAGCCAGCGGCGGGATCCGCCGAAACAGCTGGTCACGAACTGCGCCAGCAATTCTTTCCAGTGCAGTTTCCCGGAGCGGAACCGGTCTACCACTTGATTCAGACCGCGGGGAAGCTGCCCTCGCATTTTCTCATACTGGACGGCGGCTTCGACCACTTTTTCGCGGATGCGGCTTTCCGGATCATCCCCGAAATCGACCCGGTAATCCGGATCCATGACCAGGGTTCCGTCCGCCTCGTTCTCAGCCTCCTCGGGCTGACTTCCGTCTTCGCCCGGCTCGAGGTGGAAATCCAACGGATTGGGAACCGGAGTTTTTCTTTCCTTGAGCAGCCGTTCGTAAATGGTTTCCGCGTTGAGATGCTGCCATCTCGGCGGCGGCAGCAAGGCGCCTGCGGGTACCTTGAACCGTTCCCGTTTCAGCATGAAATTGATTTCCATGTCGGTTGCGATGTTGAAGAGATCCCGTTCGCGGTTCTGCCGCCGCAGAAAATGAAGACTGACGATATGCCAGACTTCGTGTGCGAGCAGAAAACGGCGTTCGCCCGGCAGCAGCTTCAGATAGAAGCCGGGGTTGACGAAGATGTTCTGTCCGTCGGTCGCTGCGGTCGGACAGCGGAAATCCACGACGGGAACCAGATTCAGCCGGATGAGGATCGAACCGATGAACGGCTGGTCGATCAGGAGCCGCACCCGGGCGGATTCGAGATCTTCCGCGGCCTGAAGTTTCAGTTTTTCTTCCGCGGGATCGGGCGCGCGGGTTTTCATCACTGCACCGCCTTGCGGAAAGTTTTGCCGTGTTTGGCTTCCCAGGCTTTGAACTGGGGATGTTTGTAGAGTTTCGCGGCGCCGGCGCAGGATTCGCCGCCTTTGATGGCATCGGTCATCAGCAGGGCTGCGAAATCGCTGCTCAAAGCGAGGGAGATCCGGAAAAAGCCATCCAGCAGAGCCTGGCTTTCCGCCTCATCCTTACCGTGCCAGAGCCAGTAGGCGGCGCCGGCGCACAGGGCATAACGCAGGTCGGCTTTCTGCGGGATCTTCACTTCCTGCGCCGGGTCCAGCATCATCTCCCTGACCGCGAGCCCCTGGGCGGTTTTATGAAACGCCATGAATTCGCTTCCCGCGCCCGTGCCGACCAGTCCGTAAACCGTATGACGGATCAGCGCTTCATCGTCGGGCAGGATTTTCATCATGGTGCTGACGCGTTCCCAGCTGCGGGGAGTCGGCCAGCCGCGTTCCAGATTTTCGTTTTCCTGTTTGAACAGCATTCCGGGGCGGAACCGGATAAACCCGGTGACGCTGGGGTGGATGGCGTTTGCAGCGGCCCAGCTCAGCCAGTCGTTCGCATTGCCTTCCAGTTCGACATGCAGAAAACGGTTGGCGAGGGCGCTGGACATGGTCGATGCCACTGCGCGGTCCTCGGTGCGGTTGCCCGCCGCGCAGATATACCAGCCATCGGGGACCTGGTAGAGATCGCCGAGGCGGCGGTCGAGGATGAATTCGTAAGCGGCGACCTGCAGGGAACGGTCGGCGGCGGTCAGTTCGTCGAAGAGAATGATTCCTTTGCTTTTTTTATCGCGCGGCCATTCGGCGGAGACGCGCCATTCGACCCCTTTCTCGGTCGGCACGGGCAGACCGCGGATATCCACGGGTTCGCGCTGGGCGAGGCGGACGTCGATGAAATTTACGCCGTATTCTCTGGCCAGCTCGCGGATAATGGTAGATTTGCCCAGACCGGGTGCGCCCCAGACCATCACCGGGGGCAGCTTGTCCGGTGCGGCCTTGCCCGACCATAAAGAATCCAGGATCTGGCGGAACAGAGCTTCCAGTCCGGAAATCGACATTTTGTTGTGCAGATCAATTGCCATGTGTTACCTCGCTTTTTTGTTGACAGTATGCCTTAATGGTTTTTTCAGTCGTTCGATCAGTTCGCTGCAGGAGAAACCTGCCGCATTGCGGACCTCGGGGGAACAGCCGTTCTCCAGCATGAACTGATAACGGGCATTGCCGCCCGAACACTGGTCGTGGATCAGCGCACAGTGGAGGAGGGTATTGCCCCCTTCATCCCGGAGCGCCGGATCGACCGAACTGAAAAATTTCCGGAACAGCGAGTCCGGCGCTTTCAGCGCGATCAGGAAAGGCAGCTGTTTTTTCCTTGCGGCAGATGACAGTTCCTCCGGGTCGAGATCGTAAAGCTGTTCCAGAAAATCCCAGTTGTTCTTTTCGGCGCATTTCCGGAGATATTTCCGGGCATTTTGCCGGTCCATAGTCTTATAGACCAGAAATGCCGCCGGATCGCCGGTAAAATTTTTGAACATACCGCCCGGCGAGGAAACATCCCAGGTATAACAGGATTCCAGCAGCTCGGAAAAATGTTTCGGATCATAGAAACGGTCCAGCGTGTAATGGTCGATGAAACGGGGCTGCCGCCGGATCAGACTGGTCCAGTGCCACCGTTCCAGCAGATCCCAGAGACAGTGTCCGGCAAATTCCGGTTTCCTCACGAGCAGATTGGTCCAATTCCAGCCCGAAAATTTATTCCAGGGACAGCGTTCGGCAAATTCCGGACGTACTTTCAGCAGTGAACTCCAGGCATTGCCGTCCAGTTTTTCCCAGCTGCAGCGCGATGCCAGAACCGGCTGTTTTTCCAAAATGGCTGCCCAGCAGGCCCCGTTCATCTTGTCAAGATTGCAGTAGTCCGCCAATTCCGGATGAGCGCCCAGCAGTTCGATCCAGTCGTAGGGAAACAGTTTGCCGGTATCGATCTGCCCGGCCAGCTGCCACTGTACGGCAAGGATCCTGGTCAGGTCTTTCCGGGATATTTTTTCATAATCGCCGAACGGCGCGAACTGCGGACATGCCGAAAGCAGACGCACCCACATGCAGGACCGCAGCGTATGCCATTTGAAGTTTCCCTGTGCCTGCGGATTGGCAATCAGATAATCCACCAGTTTATGGCCCGAAATTCTTTCCGGATTGATTTTCCGTTTTCCCGGGACGGAGCCGGACGATTCCATTTCTTTCATATTTTCACCTCGATATTGGTTATTTTCTGCTGGTAAACGGGAACAGGAAGATCCATCCGACCGCCAGGATGATGGGGGAAAGGATGCCGATCAGGATCCGCACCCACCGAGGGAAGGACATCGCATCAAGATGATTGAAATAGCTTTTCTTTTTATCCAGCAGAATGATCAGCATCGTGATCAGATAGATGACACCGGCTATGCCCAGGTAAACGAGTGCAAAATAATACAGAAAATTGAACACGAATCCTTGATTCATTTTGAATCCTCCTTCTTTTTTGGGTTTGGCGCTTCTTGCGCACCCAATTACCCTATACGCTTCACTCCGGCTGTTTTTTTACCGGGAAAGCGCCGAACCGCATTTTTTTTGCTGCGGAGTGAATTATAACACCTGATAATGGACACCTTTTGTCCGATATCCACTTGAAAAACGGAAAAATCAAGATATTGTATGATTTTACAACCAGAGGAGAGCAAAATGCCGGCGAATAAAAATCAGATCCGCAGGATCCAGACGATCCTGAAAATGATGCGCCAGAACCGGTATCCGAATTTCACATCCTTCCTGAAGGAAATGAAAAATCAGGATGCGGCGGGGACGTATCAGCTTTCGAGCAAGACTTTTACCCGTGATATTGCCGATCTGCGCGATGAATACGGTGCGCCGGTCCAGTATGACCCGTCTCGGAAAGGATTCTATCTGACCAATACCGAATGGTATAATGAAGATCTGATGGTGGAACCGTTCGAAATGAAATCGGCGCTGCTCGGGGAACGGGTGGCCGGCAGTATTTTCCCGGAACCCCTGCGCGGCGAGATCAAAAAAGCGGTCAGCTCCCTGCTGATGAAAAACGAAACCGGTATGGCCGAGGGTGTCGAACTGGAGAATTTTCAGGTGCTGTGTCCGCCGAATCTGCCCCGGATCCGGCCCGATATTTTCCTGACAGCCTATACTGCCTGGGAACAGCGCAGATTTCTGGAGCTCGTCTACCGCTCGGCGAAAAACCATGTGGCGAAAAAACTGTTCGAACCCCATATTTTCGCCTGGAACGGCGGCTGCTGGTATCTCAAAGGAAAACTCCAGCGCGATGACGATCACTACTATGAACCGGCCAAGATCCAGGTGCTGGCTCTGCACCGGATCGAGAAAGCGGAAATGATCGAGGACAAGCAGTTCTATCCGGAACCGGCGATCCTCAAGGGCGTCAAGGAATCCGGTCTCTTCGATTTCGAGAAGATCCCGGAAGTCGTTCTGGAGATCCTGCATCCGTTCGACCAGTCATACGCGGCAGGATTCGCCGACCGGATCACGGAGCAGGGCAGCGGCTTTATCCGCGTCGCGCTGAAAGATATTCAGAAATACGAAGCGATGCAGCTCATCTTTTCCTGTCTGGGCAATGTCAGAATCCTCGCCCCCGAGTCCCTGAAGCTCGAGGTCCGACGCATTGCCGAAAAATTATTGGGGAATCTGCAAGACTAGGACATTTGGTGTCCGGGGTGCGGGTGTATGGTAAGGGAATGCAGAAAAAACAGTGAAAGGAGACTGCTGTTATGAAGAATGCAATGATGAAACTGGCGCAGAAATGGCATGAGGGACAATTCCGCAGGCCGGTCGAGGGTGAACCTCCCGTTCCTTATTTCAGGCATCCCGAAGCAGTGGTGCGCAATCTGCTGGAGTGGGGCGAACCCGAAGAATCCGCTGCCGTTTCCGTCGCCTGGGGACACGACCTGCTGGAAGACACCGCGGTGCCCGAGGCGGACATCCTGGCCGCATCCAATCCCGAAGTCCTGGAGGGTATCCGGTTCCTGACCTGTCCGAAAGATACCGATAAGCATCTGTATCTTCAGAAAGTGGCTCGCTGCGGCTCCCGCGATATGATTCTGGTCAAGCTTTCCGACCGGATCGGGAATTCCCGTGATTTCGTCAAATCCGAAGGTGTGCTCCGGGCATTCCGCTATCTGCATGCCGCCGACTGCATTTTCGAAGCTGCGCAGAAGCTTCCGCAGGATACTGTAATTGCCAATGCCATTGCAGCATGGGAAGAACTGGATAAAAACCTGCGGGAAGACGCCCGTCACGATGCTATCCGCGGCTGTATCCTCGGCGGTGCGGTCGGCGATGCGCTCGGCGCTCCCGTCGAGTTCCTGTCCTGCGCCTCCATCCGTCAGCAGTATGGCAAAGCCGGGATCACCGGATATGTGGAATACGGTTCCGAAGGTTCGATTACCGATGATACCCAGATGACGCTGTTCACGGCGGAAGGGATCCTGCGGGCCGAAACCCGCAATGAAGAAAGAGGCGCCTGCGACCCGGTCGCGGTCATGCGTTATGCGTATCTGCGCTGGCTGAAAACGCAGAAAGGAACCATTCCGGCTAACGACTCTGAGGAAGCAATGGAATCCGGCTGGCTGATTCGGGAAAAAGCGTTGTTTGCCCGGCGGGCCCCCGGCATGACCTGTCTTTCCGCACTGGAAAACAGCCGGGACGGGGTCATGGCGGACAATGACCGCAAAGGCTGCGGCACAGTGATGCGCATGGCTCCGGTCGGCTTATTCCTGGAGCCGGAAATGGCGTACGATTACGGCTGCCGGTTTTCAGCTCTGACGCATGGACATCCCACCGGCATTACGGCCGGCGGCGCCTTTGCCATGCTGATTGCGGAACTCCTGCAGGGAAAACCTCTGGAAGAAGCGCTGGATTTGGTCATGGCTCATCTCGAAGCCTGTCCCGAGGCTGCCGAAACTCTTGACGCACTGAAAAACGCCCGGACTGCGGAAAGCATTTCCGAACTCGGGGAAGGCTGGGTCGCCGAAGAAGCGCTCGCGATCGGGGTTTTCTGCGCCCTGAAATATCCCTGGGAGTTCCGCGACGGGGTCCTGGCTGCGGTCAACATCGATGGAGACAGCGATTCCACTGCCTCCATCGCCGGCAAGTATGCGCGGCATGCTCATTGACTAGTCGATGAAAATTCGATACAGGCTTGTCAGTAGGAACTGTGAGCGAAAGACAAGGGTGTCCACCGCGAGGTGGAATCTGAAAGAAGTCCGTAGCGAAATCCCGGTCTGACG
>JAZUCR010000415.1:0-10043 GCA_045639225.1 Victivallales bacterium | reverse complement strand
TCTTTTTCGGGTCGCAAAAAAACGGATGGCAAACCTGACGGCTTGCCATCCGCAGCATTAGCGAAGGATGGTGGAGTAGATGAGACTCGAACTCACGACCCCCACACTGCCAGTGTGGTGCTCTAGCCAACTGTGCTACTACCCCGTTCGAATTTGTGTAATATATACCAATATTTTCGAAAATCAAGCCGGATTTCAAAGAAATTTCATTTTTTCCAGAAAGACGGCAGAAAGAAAATCATTACCGTATACAATTCCAGCCTGCCGATCAACATTTCCAGCGCCATCAGCAACTTCGCCGGAGCCGATACCCAGGCAAAACTTTGATCCGGCGACAGCTTGCCGAACGCCGGTCCTACATTGCTGATACACGTGACCGATGCGGAAATGGCTGTCAGTAAATCCATATCACAGACAAAAGTGAACAGCAATTGAAATACCAGACAGGTCAGCATGTAGATCATCAGGAAGCCGAGCACGCGGTTGGTCGTGGAGACCGCCATGCGTTCTCCGTTCAGCCGGATATTCTGCAGCGCATGCGGGAAAATATTGCGGCGCAGTTCGGAAAGGGAAAATTTCCAAAGCAGAATGATCCGCATGCATTTGATGCCGCCGGAGGTGGATCCGCCGCAGCCGCCCATCAGCATCAGACAGAAAATGATAACCCCGGCCGCAGCCGGCCAAATCGCATAGTTGGCAGTGGAAAAACCGGTGGTCGTGGAGATCGACACGACCTGAAACACGGCGGCCAGGAGCGAATTTCTGACGTTATGGTGATACGCGATGCCGGATGCGGGTTCGGTAATATCGGAGAAAAACAGATATCCGGCGATGATGAGAGATGCCCCCAGCAGAATCAGGAAGAAAGTCCGGAATTCTTCATTGAGATAATCTTTGAGCGGCAAACCGGTCAGGGCGCGGAAATGCAGGATGAAATTGCATCCTGCCAGGAACATGAAGATAATGATGATCAGCTGGATCTTGACGCTGCAGAGGGCAATGCTGTCGTTTTTGGTTGAAAACCCGCCGGTGGAGATCGTGGCGAAAGAATGGCAGACGGCATCGAACAAGGTCATGCCGCAGAAAAACAGCAGGATCGTTTCGACCAGAGTCAATCCGCAATAAACCAGCAGCAGGATCTTAGCGGTGCTGGCAATGCGGGGAGTGAACTGGTCGCTGCGGGTTTTCACGCCGGGAACTTCGGCATTGTATAAAGCCTGTCCGCCGATGCCGAGCATGGGCAGGATGGCCAGAGAAAACACCACGATGCCCATACCGCCGATCCAATGGGTCAGAGCCCGCCAGAACAGGATGCCGTAAGGGAGGCTTTCGATGCCGTTGGGCAGTGCAAACCCCCTGCGGAGCTGAAGTTCTTTGCTGATTACCGAGGCACCAGTGGTCGTGAATCCGGAGACCGTTTCGAAAATCGCATCATACCATTTCATTCCGGACACCACTGAAAAAGGCAGTGCGCCGAAGATGGAAATCAGCAGCCATCCGAAGGTTACCGCTGCGAATCCTTCCCGGAACCCGGGATGTCCCGACGGATTGCGGGTAAAAAGGTATCCCAGCATTCCGGTCACAATGGTGATGATTCCGCATTCCAGAAGCCGGAGGGTGTCTCTGAGCGGGTCGGACATGATCCATGCCACGCCGGAAGAGAGGCAGACCGCAACGCCTTCCAGTGCGATCAGATAAGAAATCAGATTAATGACCAGCCGGAAATTCATATCGGTCACCGGTCGGGGAATAAAGGCGCAAGTTCTTTTTCCGTTTCCGGAGTCACGATGGAAACGACGATATCGCCGGGCATGAAAACCGTTCCGCCGGCGGGGGCGATGACTTCATCGTTCCGGAACAGCAGAGCGAACAGAGAGGAAGACGGGAGTTTGCAGTTTGCCAGTGCCTTGCCGCAGAGCGGCGAGGAATTGGAGATCCGGAATTCGGAAAGCTGCGCATGGCACATCTGCAGATAGGCGTCCACCCGCATGGTGCCGGTTTCGAGCAGTCGGAGGATGGCATTCACCGCCACGAGCGTGGAACTGATTCCGCAGTCGATCCGGTCCATCATGGGAACGATCCGGATATATTCCGGCTTGGCGGTCACGGAAATCGTCTTGCGGGCGCCGAGCTGTTTGGCAATGATGCAGCTGAGAATACTTTCCTCGTCATCGATGTCGGTGCTGATGAAAGCGTCGCAGTCGGCGGCGCCGGCTTCGAGGAGGATCTCCTCATCGGTCGGATTGCCGTTGACCACCAGGATGTTCTGCGGAACAGCCTCAAAAAGTTTTTCACCGGAGTGGCTGTCCCGGACAATGAACCGGACATCGTATCCTTCGGCGCAGAGAGCCTGGCCGAGCAAGGTGCTCAGAACGGAAGACCCGGAGATGACGATGCGGGAAACATGGCGGACATCCTGCTCGCTGGAAGCCCAGCGGATAAAATCGGCTACCCGGCCGGAGGTTCCTGCAATATAAATCTTGTCGCCCGGCACGAAAATGGTATCGCCGTGGGGAACCACAAACTGTTTTTCGCGCACGATGGCGGCAAACCGGATGGATTCGCGCAGAGCCGGATCCATCGGCAGATCTTTGACCCGGGCATGAGCCAGCAGGGAAGAACGGCTGATTTCGAAAACCCGCATGACCGCATCGGGATGGGAAAAACGGATCTCTTCCAGCAGATACCGTTCTTTCAGGATCGCGGTGATCTTGCGTACGCATTCATCCGGCGGGGAAACATATTTCCAGATGCCGAACGATTCCGGCAGCAGGTTGTCCGCTTTGGAGAAAAACGAAACCGAATTCAGCCGGCAGATCGTTTTCTTGACGCCGAGCCGGGAAGCGATCTGACAGGTCAGGGCATTGGCGGCATCATCCCCGCTGACCGCCAGCAGAACATCCGCCGTGCGGATATTCGCGCGTTTCAGGGTGTCCAGATTGATGCAGCTGCCTTCCAGCAGTTTGACTTCCAGAGAATCACTGATATGATCGAGAGTTTCGACGGATGAATCGATCAGCACCACATCATGATTGTTGGCAGTCAGTTTTTCAGCAAGCAGCTGACCGAGTTCACCGGCTCCGGCAATGACGATGTTCATAAATTACTCCCGGTTTAATGGAAATCGTATTCGTGCTCCAGCATTTCGGCGATTTTTTCGCCCGCTTCCTGTTCCTGCGGACCCGTGACCTGGAGCTGGGCTGTATCACCGAACTGCAGTCCCAAAGCCAGCAGATCCAGAATGCTGGTCATCGAAGAACTCCCGCGCGGCGCTGTCAGTAAGAAGGTGTTTCCCGGATATTGTTCGACTGCAGACATAATCAAGCTGGAAGGACGGCAATGGATCCCCGCCTTGTTCTGAATCCGGACTTCTTTTGCAAACATATCTTTTTCTCCATGATCATTTTTATCGCCGTAAATATATCACAGCTTCATCATTTTTCAACTGACAAAGCGGATTATTCCGGAATGACATCTTGCCGCCCCGAACGGTTCCTCGCAGAATGATCGGTTTTTCAGCATAAAATGATTGAAACGATCATTTTTGATGAAAAATGATAAATCCGCTTGATTTCGGACGGTCTTCCGGTATATTTCCGAATGAACTGCAGAGGCGGGATCCATGGGAAAAAAAGAAAAGAATCGGGAAAAACTGCTGCGTCTGCTGCGCAGTCACGGCAGTCTGAATATCAGCGAGGTCGTGCGGGCACTGTCCTTGTCGGAAGCCTCGGTCCGCCGTTATTTTGCCGAACTGGAACAGCTCGGCCATGCGCTGCGTTATCACGGCGGAATCCGGATGGCGGCGGCGCGGGACGGTTCCGAATATCATTTTTCCGATGCCGTTTCCTCGTTCACCGCGGAAAAGCATCTGATCGGACTGGAAGCGGCGGAACAGATCGGGGACAATGACCGGCTGTTTTTCGATTCCGGGACCACGGTGATGGAATGCGGGACCGCGCTGGCGGACCGTCTGGCACGGCACGAACTGCAGAATCTGCGCATCGTCACCAATTCGCTCTCCTTCGGCACGAACCTATCCCCGTATTGTCCGGTGATCGTCACCGGCGGGATCATCCGGCTCTCCCGCATGGATCTGTGCGGCAATGCGGCGCGGGAAAATGTCTGCCGCTATCATTTTACCCTGGCGTTCCTCGGCACGGACGGCATCTCCGCCGACGGTACTTTGAGCACCACGGACGAGGAAACTTCCAGTCTGGCCGCGGCGGTCATGGCGCACAGCGACAAAGTATTCATTCTGGCGGACAGTTCCAAACTGGGGAAGACTTCCTTCGTGCCGTATGGTTCGCTGGCGGACGGCAAGGTGACGCTGGTCACCGACGAGGCGGCTCCTCCGGAAATCCTGGAAACGCTGCGGGAAAATGGCGCCGGAATCATCATCGCCGGAAGAAACCGGGATCGAATCACTCAGAAAGGATTTGGAATATGATCAAAAACCTGAAACTCTCGCTGGCCGATCTGGCCGGGGCGGATTACATCGACAAAGTCTGCCGGGCGTCCGCCGCATTCGGACTGAAGAATCTGTCCGAACTCAAGGAAATCGCCGAAACGCCGGTGGATTTCTTCCCCGCGGAATTCGCGGAAAAACTGGATTCGCTGATCGGGCGGATCGGAAAAGAGTTCGCACCCGCGTTCAGAGGCAGTTCCGACGGCGCCGGCACTGCCGCATTCAACGATGCTTTCCATCGGGAAAATGCGCCGCTGACCGGTCTCGGTTACTACCGCGTCGGCGAAGACGGACGTCTGGCGGTGATCGGGAAAAGCGAACATTATCAGGCCAGCTGCGGACACAATTTCCCGGGTTACGAACTGCTCCGCCGCGCCATGGAGATCGGCATCACCAACATCACCCACAACAATACCCGCGGCCATATCACGCGTCTGCTGGAACGGGAACTGGTCCGGCTCGCCAACGGGATCGCCCGCGGCGATGAAGACGCACTGGAAAAAGTCATGCGGCAGACTTCCGGACACGTGCTGAACCGCGTGATCAATCTGGAAACCGGCAGTCTCGCCTGTGAAGCGGCGTTCAAGATGATGCTGGCGCGGTTCTACAAGCTCCAGCCGCATTTCCCCGCCCCGAAATATGCCGGGAAGACCCCCGTGTTTCTGGTCATGGCGGATTACAAGGACGGCAAGGAAGCCAACTATCACGGCACCACGGTGATGACCCAGATGCTTCGCGGCATGTGGCACGAACTTTACGGCATACTGGAAGCCAACGGTGGGATCAAGGCCGTCGCGGTCAAGATCAACGACAAGGATTCCTTCGCCGCCGCCGTGGATCAATATGACCGCGGTTCTTTCAAAGTTGCCGGGTTCATCCACGAACTGGTGCTGATGAATTACGGCGGCATCCGGCTCGACAATGATTACGTTTCGTTCTGTCATAAACTGTGCGACGAACATGACATCCCGGTATTCGTGGATGAGATCCAAAGCTGCATGTGGTCGCCGGAACTTTTCCTGTTCCGGGAATACAAGTGTCATCCGGATTTCGTTTCGGTCGGGAAAGGATTCCCCGGCGGGATGTATCCGGCTTCGCGTATTCTGACCACCGCCGCGATGGACAATCTGAACCAGTTCGGCGCCCTGGTGACCAACGGTCAGGAGGAACTGGCCAGTCTGGCCAACCTGATCACGATCCGTTTTGCCGAACACAATGCCGAACACACCCGCACGGTCGCCAAATACTGGCAGGCGAAACTGCATGCCCTGGCGGAAAAATTCCCGGAACAGATCCGGAAAGTGGAAGGCGACGGTCTGCTGGCGACCCTGTTCTTCGCCGATGCCGATCACGCCTCGGATTTCAGCCGCAAGCTCACTCACGACTGGTGCATCGACGTGAGCGCGCAGACCTACAAGGCGGACTGTCCGCCCGCCGCGCTGACCAAATTCCCGCTGATCGTTTCGGAAAAACTGCTGGACTATGCCGCCGACGCCATGGAAAAGACCCTCGCGTCCCAGAGAAAGGACCGGTAATATGAACTGTATCGGTCTCGACCTGGGAACCGGCGCGGTCAAAGGCGTCTGCTGGAATTCCGGGAAAGGCATTCTGAAAAAGATCAGCGAACGGGTCGCGTTCGAACATCCCGCGCCGGACTGGATCGAAATCGATCCGGAAAAATATCGGGAACAGATCTTCCGGATCATCGCCGAACTGGCGCAGGGCGCGGACGGCGCGGTGGACGGCATCGCTTTCGCGGCGGCGTCCGGCAATACGATGCTCTGTGATTCCGCGGGAAAGCCGCGGACGCCGGTCATCAGCTGGCTGGATACGCGGCTCAAAGACTGGCTGCCGTCCGAGGAATGGCAGGTGCGCCAAACCACCGGCTGGCCGCGCATCCCGACTTTCACGCTGATGCATCTGGAATATTTCCGGAGGACCGCGCCGGAATTGCTGGCAAGTTCGCAGATCGCCATGAACAACGATTATCTGACCTGGGAACTCTGCGGCAATCATACGCTGGACAGTTCCAATGCCGCGCCGTTCTATCTGTGGGATCAGGCAAAACAGGCTCCTGCGCCGTATCTCGATTATTACGGCATCCGGCCGGACCAGTTGCCCGCAATCGTGGCTCCGGGAACTCCTGCCGGTTTCCTGAAAAAGCAGTACCAGCAGGGCAATCTGACGGAAAAAACCGTGATCGCAGCGGGCAGTTTCGATCATCCCGCCGGCGCCCGCGCAGCCGAGGTGACCGAACCCGGCAGCATGCTGCTCAGCTGCGGTACCAGCTGGGTCGGTTTCTATCCGGTCCGCCGCCGCGAGGACGTGCCGGAAAAAGAACTGTGCGACACTTTCCGGTCCGGTTCCGGCGGCTGCTGGGGGGCCATGTTCTCCCTTGCCAAAGTCGGCGTCGAGGTGGAAAATTTCATCTGCGAACGTTACGGCAAAGGTGCGGCCCGTTATGAGGAATTCAACACGGAAGCGGAGAAAGCCGGTACCCCGGCGCAGGAGATGATGCTTTCGGTCATCCGCCGTTTCAAGGAACGTTTCGACCGTCACGCCGGAGTGAAGCGCATCGTGCTCTCCGGCGGTCCGTCCGAGGGCAAGACCTGGCCGAAGCTCATCGAAGAATGTTTACAGGTGAAAGTGGAGATCTCACCGTATCACAGCTATACCGGCGCCGTCGGCGCCGCCCAACTTGCAGGAGGTATCGTCAAATGAACATCATGAATGAACGGGACCGGCAGATCTACCGGGAGGAACTGGCTCCATTTCTCCCGCGGCGGATCTTCGACGCCCATGTCCATGTCTTCGACAAAAGTTTTTTCCCGCCGGATTTCGCCTTCAAGCCGCTGTCGGTCTACAACAAATTCGGCGGTGAATTCCCGCTCGCGCTCTGGCGCAGTCTCATGCAGGAGATCCTGCCGGAACAGGAAGTCTGGCTCAACTGTTTTTCCACCCCCAACCTGAAGGTCAACCGGGACTGTGTTCCGGAGGTTAACCGCAAGACCGAATTCGGCATGGTGGTGGTCTCGCCCGCCGATCCGCCCGAGGTGATGGCCCGCCGGATCGAAGCTGTCAAAGCGGTCGGCGTCAAGCCGTATCTCAACCTCGCCGCCGATTTCTATCAGAAGAAACCCAACGACGTTGAGATCCGGGATATGCTGACGCCCGGACAGCTGGAATATCTGAATGCGAAAGGTCTGGCGATCACGCTGCATATTCCCCGTTCCGGCCGCTTCGCCGATCCGGTCAACCAGCGCCAGATGGTCGAGATCTGCGAAAAATATCCGAACATCAAGATCATTTTCGCGCATATCGGACGCGCTTATTTCATGCGCAATATTCTGGACAGCAACATCGACGAACTCGCCAGGATCCCGAATGCGTATTTCGACACCGCTATGGTCAACAGCGCGGAGATCCTGCGCTATGCCGCCGATCATTTCCCGGTTGACCGGATCCTGTTCGGCACGGACAGTCCCATCGCCCTGCTACGAGGCAAATCCGTCGAGATCAACAACCAGTATGCCTATCTGATGGGGGAAAACTACAAGATCGGCACCGCGATCATCGACACGGACGGCGCGGTCCAGTTCACCACGTTTTTTTACGAACAGTTGCGCGCCATGATCGCCGCTTTCCCCGGCGCCGCGCTCGAACAGGTGCTTTTCAACAATGCCAAACAACTTTTTACAGGAATCAGCCAATCATGAAAATCGGACTTCTTCCATTCTATCTCGCCCTTTATGACAACCGGGTCCCGGAAAACGGACGCAAGGTCCGTCCGTTCGCGGACAAGATCGCCGCGGCCCTGAAGGCCCGCGGGTTCGAAGTCGTGCAGAGTCCCGCCTGGCGTCTGCAGCCTGAATTCGCCGAGGCGGTGAAGCTCTTCGAAACTTCCGGCTGCGAGGCGATCGCCACGCTTCACCTGGCCTATTCGCCCTCGCTGGAAAGCATCGGACCGCTGTCCGCGACTGCGCTGCCGCTGGTGATCATCGACACCACGCCGGATTTCGAGTTCATTCCGCCGGGTCATATCATGGCCAACCACGGTATCCACGGGGTGCAGGATTTCTGCAACCTGCTGCTCCGTCACCGCAAGCCCTTCCTGCTCTCCGCCGGACACTGGGAACACTCCGACGTGCTGGACCGCGCGGCGAAACAGCTCTGCAGCGCCGGCATGGCCTGGCGTATCACCCACGCCCGCGTCGGCAAGGTCGGTGGCGATTTCGACGGCATGGGCGATTTCCGCGTCCCGGACGGCACGTTCGGCATGCAGATCGTCAATTATACGCCGCAGGCGGAACCTGCCGACGCGGAGATCGATGCCGAACTCGCTTTGGACCGGGAACGCTTCGTCTGGGATGCCAGTGTGACCGATGAAAAACTCAAATGCACCTTGAAAGCGTCGCTGAAGATCCGGAAATGGATCGAACAGGAAAAACTGGATTCCTTTACCATCGCCTTCCCGGGGATTACCCGGAAGGACGGCTGGGACACCGTGCCTTTCCTGGAATGCTGCAAGGCCATGGAGCGCGGCATCGGATATGCCGGCGAAGGCGACGTGCTGACCGCGGCCGTCACCGGCTGTCTGGCCAGTGTCTTCCCCGCGACTTCCTTCACGGAAATGTTCTGTCCCGACTGGAAAAACGACCGGATCTTCACCAGCCACATGGGCGAGATCAATCCGGCGATCTGCTCGGCCAAACTCAACCTCCATGAGATGAAATACAGTTTCAGCGACACGGGCAATCCGGTGATCGCGACCGGCTGTTTCAAAGCGGGCGATGCGGTGCTGACCGACTTGGCTCCGGGTCCGGACAATACGTTCACGCTGATCTCCGCCAAGGTGGCCTATGAAGCGCCGGACGAACCCAGTCCTGCGAGAAATCACGGCTGGTTCCGGCCCGAGGGCGGTTCCATTGCCGATTTCCTGGCGGAATACAGCCGTCTCGGCGGCACGCATCACCTGACCTGCTGCTATGACGGCGACATCGCCACGGTCCGCGACTGGGCCGCTCTGATGAACTGGAAATTTGTCCAGCTCTGAGCAGAAACCGCTGCCGGCCCGGTTGAACATGGCCGGCATTCCTTTTTGCGCGATTGACGGACCTGACGGACAGGACGGACCAGACGGACAAGCGCGTGAACCGAAGCTGAGGCAGAAATGCCTAGAAGGGAAATCGGTGATCTCGCGTCATGACCGGTCTTCCGCGATTGTCCGACCCGTCCGACAGGTCCGACAAAGTTCGCGCCAACCGAGGCATTGGGCGAAATGCCAAGGAAAAAATCCGATGATCTCGCGTCATGACCGGTCTTCCGCGGCGTCCGTCCAGCTTGCCCACCGTAACCTTGGCGAAGGCGGGTCCGTAATGTCCGACTCGTCCGACAAAGTTCGCGGAAACCCGTTTTTTTGAAAATCTGATTGGCAAAATCCTTTTTTGCATGCTAGATTAATACAACTAATCAAATACACTGGAGGAAAAAATGTTGAGAAAATCTTTTGTTCTGCCGGTTCTGTCGCTGGTCCTGCTGTCAGCCTGCCAGTCAGGGAATGAGACGCTCGAAAAACAGA
>JAZUCR010000414.1:0-5482 GCA_045639225.1 Victivallales bacterium | reverse complement strand
GGGACTGGCCGATTACTTTGCACTGGGGCCGGGCGTAATGGCCGAAAAGGACATTGCCGCCCGGCTTGCCGTCCATCATAAAAATTTGACCATCGGCGAAATCAGGAAAGGATTTGAACTGAACTTCGCGTCGGACCCCGTTTCCGGCGCGGCCACAACGGAACAGCGGATGCTTTTGAGCGAAAGGATCGCAAGGCGCGCCATTCCCCCGGTCTCCCGTCGCACTTGGGAAGCTCTGACCGAGCGGGAAGCCGCCGAGCTTCTTTCGCAAACGCCTCCGGAAAAACCGATTCCTCCGGCAGTGCGGACGGCGGTCAGACAATACCAGCGTCTCTCGCCGGAAGAAAAGGTCCTGTTCCGCGAACTCACCACTCGAAATAAAGGAGAACAGCATGATTGAGAAAAACGGAATAAAATTCGCCACGCTTAAGGAACTGGCCGACTGCCTGAATCGGCACGTCCCTCCGGAAAATGCGTACCGCATCCCGGAATTGGCGCAAGGCTGGGCGGACGCCCGGGCCAGATTCTACGGGCAAAACGGCGTCAAAGTAAAAGAAGGCGAGCATTATCTGACCGCGGAAGACGGCGAACAGCTCCTCTCCGCGGCCGGGTGTGCCCTGGTCGAGTGCCTCGCCGTGGTTGACGGGCACACCGTCCCCGTCATACGGGACGGAGCCGAAGAACTTTTTGAACCCTAAACAAGGAAGGCGGTCGCGGCGGAGAGTTCCCCTCTGCCGTGACCGGAAACATCATGATCGAACTCATCACCGTACTGATCGTTCTCTTTGTCACGCTCTGCATCAGAATTCACCGGGCGACCATGCGTCTTGCCGCTCAGGAACGCGACTATATCGAAGAGCAGAGAATGTTCTACAACACCAAAGTCTGCCTCCTCTACGACTGTGCCAAGTTCATTCTGACCACTATTGTCATTCTGGCGACAATCTACCTTTTCGTCTGTCTCGCCTGCGGCGAGGTCATCGGGCTGCGCCATCTGACCAATGCAAAATTCTGGAAAATCGCCGGCGGCTGTGCCGCGCCCCTGCTGCCGCACGCATTGCTTTTTTTGCGGAAAAAGTGATGACCAACCATCTCCGCATGGGGGATATCCGAAAAGAGAAAATGCAAAAGTCCCCCATGATTTTACGTTGCAACAAGGGAAAACTCCCCCATGGAAATTGGAGGGAATGTCATTTTCTCCCCTTGCATTTTTAGATTGGCAATGCTATATCTCAGGAAAACGCAGCACTGTCGAACAGTTCTGCTATTTTTGCCAATTCCGCGTTGGGCGGAACCTCTTTCCCGTGTTCCCATGCGGAGATCTTCTTCACGGAAACACCGAGCGCGGCGGCGAACTTGACTTGTGACAAACCAAGACTCTTTCGTTTCGTTAGAATTTGCTCCGGCGTGAGCGTCTCCTGTGTGTCATCGAAACTTGGTATCGGCATTTCCGAGTATGTTTCTCCAAGCACGACCTTCATCCGCGGGACTCCGGCTGTGACGACTGGTTTGATTTCGGTGACCGATGTTCTCAACTGGGGGTATTTCGCATATTTCCGGCGAATCAAATCGTTGATTTGTTGCCTCACCATTTCCCGAGATTCTTCATCAAGCCGCATCTGACGGATGGAACTCGCGTCAATTTCCTTACGCCCGGAAACCGCAATATTCCATGCGACCATTCCCATGCGCCAGAGAATGCGTCGTCCGACCAGGTCCGGGCCTTTTGAATCATCGACATATTCCGGGAGGGCGGCAGCACACAGGTCTATGATCGCATCGGCAATTCGTGCAGCAAGCCTTTGTCGCGCCTGTTCCGCATGAACTTTGCGGGCTTTCAGTTTTGCCTTGCGTTTGGCTTGCTTGTCCGGTTTATGCCCCATTATAAATTCCTCCTTCACATAGAACAGTGATTTTTTCCGGCTCTTTGCATAAATGCAATATCTTTTCAACCGGTCCCTGACTTGGTCCCCGCTCATCGCCATCTGACCAATGCAATTCTGGAAAATCGCCGGCGGCTGTGCCGTCGTGTTGTTACCGACAGTGGGATTAAAGATGATTAATCTCTTCTTCAAGCTGTTTTAAAGAATCAATAATCTCATCAAACGACAATGGGTCGCCGTAGATCATCATTTGCATCTTTTTGTAGTCTTTGCGCAATTCATTCATACAGTAAGCTGGCGGCAAAAGTTTTATGGTGCCCGGTTTCGCATCCTGATAGTTTGCCCAGCCCGCATAATAAAACCTCTCCTTGAAATTTGCAACATCTTTCAACAGCTGCAAATCAGCAAACGCTCTTTGCTTTACAGGGCTTCGCGCAATCATAACAGTATCATAATAATGGCGCGAATACCGCTCCCGGACCGGACTGCTCTGCGGGCGATGCGCTTCCGCATGCAGGATGGTAACTTTTTCCCAGAAAGACCTTTCCGGGGTTGTTGCCTTGATGACCGCATCCGGAGAATCGAAAATTTGGGGATATGCGTCCGCCGCGTAAGGACGAATGATGTAACTGCCATGCGGAACCCAAGCGGCTTTGGCTCCGATTTCCAATAATATTTGAGGCCGAAGATAATGGTCCTCAAATGATTTTGGATAAGTTACGACAACATGTTCCGGATTTTCCGGAGACAATTCTGCCCGGCATATTCCGGAGCAAACCTTTTGAACTTCCGGAAGAATGGATTGACGAATAAAATCAACACTCCACAAATCAAGTTCCTGATTGAATTTCCCCTGTCCGGTACGACTGCGAAACGCCATCGGGTCGCCGACCGGATTGTCCTTCCAATTCAGAATTAGGTCAATGTCTTCCGAAAACCGCTGGATCAGGTGAAAAATCTTGGAAAGACTGGTGCCGCCCTTAAAAACAATAATATCTTTGATTTCGGACATGAAAAGTTTTTTCAGCAGCCAGCAAACCCAAAAGTCCTTTTCAATCGCCGCCTCGGAAAGCATGGGCAGTTTTACTGCGGTTTGCTGAAATAATTCCTTGCGTTGATTGTCGGGAAGTTTTGCTATTTTATCCATGATTGGCCTCCTGTTCCGCGCAGATCAGAATGATTTTTTTCCGAATCCAGTTTCGGATGAACTGTGTTTCAGACAGCAGTTTCTTGCTTTCCTTCTGGGTAAGTTGACGTTTCAAGATGTCAATCATTTCCGAAGTAATGTGTTCTTCACCAAGTTCACTGAGGGCTTGAACGACCATTTCACTTTTGGGTGAACCTATTTTCGTTTCGCGCAGCAGAATATGCTTAAATTGAAGTTTTCTCTCTCCAATCATGAAATTTCGCGTGGGACCATCGGAATAATAAACAGTTTTTACCGGAATTTGAGTGCTTAATCCCAATAAATTCAAAGCTGCGCTTCCGGAAATCTGAATGTGCCATTGATTTTTTCTGGCGATTGCCTGGGCGACAGACCCCAAATCCGGAGCCAATTCTTCCTGCAAAAGTTCACTGAATTTCGGGTAATCATAAATTCCTCGAAGAATTGAGCGGATCAGTTTTTTCTCTTTCAAATGATGGAGACACCAATCCACGCTCGCGGGTTGGGCAATGTCACCGAAATCGCGATTTGTCATGACAAAACCGCGACCATTTCTTGCTATTCTCGCAAATATTTTATCTTCAATCGACTTCATAAGCAATTCTCCTTTGATTTTCAAAGGAAATATAGCACAGTTTCCTTTGAATTTCAAATCATTTTTTCAATTTTTTGAACTCTTTCGGTTGTTTGCTTTCGCTTCGGCGGGGCGATTTCCGCCTGTTTCGCCTCGCTTGGGCATCGCAAAAACCAACCGAAAGGATGTCAATATGGCAATGTTTCAAATGGATCTCTTCGCCTTCGCTTCCGCGCAGGTGCAGGAAGCACCGCGGACGGTTGCATCGCCGCCTGCAAATTTTGTCATGCCGGACAAGGGTGGGCTGCCGACCGCTCCCGCTCAACGCATCGCCGCCAATCTTGCCGCGATCCGTGTTCTCAAGACCGCCGACCTCAAAAATCTGACCGGGGAAGAGAAGTTCGCGCTTGCGCAATTTTCCGGCTGGGGCGGTCTGGCCGAGGTTTTCATGGAAGGCGATGAGTGCGGTATGGAGCTGAAAAACCTCCTGACGACCGAAGAATACGAAACCGCCGCCGGTTCCATGCTGGACAGTTATTATACCCCGCTGAATTTGATCCGTTTTATGTGGCACCTCGCGCAAAACGAGTTCGGCATCACCTCCGGCAAAGTCGCGGAACTCGGCTGCGGTACCGGAATTTTTTTCGGCTGTGCGCCGCACCCGAATCGGTATCGCTTTTTCGGCGTGGAGGTGGACAAGGTCGCGGGCGGCATCGCCCGAGCCCTCTATCCCCAAGCCGACATCAGGGTCGCATCGCTGGAAAAAGTCGTACTGCCGAATGACGTCGATCTGGTGATCGGCAACGTCCCGTTCGGACAGACCGCTCCTTACGATCCGAAATTCCGTCTCCATAATCATTGGAATCTTCACAATTATTTCATCGCCAAAGCGCTTGACACACTGAAGCCCGACGGTCACGCCATCGTGCTGACCTCCGGTTCCACGATGGATCAGCCGGGTTCGATGGCCGGTTTGTGCCGCGACGCCGGACTGGTCAAGGCGTTCCGCCTGCCGCGCGGAACCTTTGCCGGGACGGAGGTCGTCGCCGACATCCTGATTTTCCGCAAAGGGTACTGCGAGCAGCTTTCCGGCAATCTGGAATCGGTCGAGACCGGCGACGGTACCGGGACAATGGAGATCAACCGCTACTTTGCGGAACATCCGGAACAGGTCTGGGGCATATTGTCCAACACCGGCAGGATGTACGGCAAATTCCACACGCCGACCGTTCTGCCGGACGGCAAAACACCGGACGAACATATCGCAGAAGCAGTCATGCAGCCGAAGGAAACACAGGAATCGGTCGCTCAAAACGTAAATTTGTTCGGCGAAATCCAGACGGAACCGGGGGAAGAATGCGAGGAAACGGTCACGATCCCATACGATTGCCGGGAATACAGCATCTTCATTGCCGGGGGCGAAATTTATCAGGTCGTTGACGGCCAAGCCAAACGGATGACCGACCGGAAAGGCAATCCGCTGACCGGGCGGGAAGCGGAACGGCTCCGGTCGTTCGTTGCCATCAAAGAAGGGCTGAATGCCCTGATCACGGAGCAGCTGAATGAAAAAGCGGAGGATGAATTTGTCGAATCGCGCCGCAGGAAACTGAATCTTCTGTATCAGGCGCATATTGCGAAATTCGGGGTTTTGAGCAACAAGGTCTCACACAAAAACTGCGTGGAAGACCCGGAATATCTGAAAGTCGCCGCCATCGAAACGTGCCGGAAGGTCACCGAAACGAATCATGCGGGAATCAAGATCACGAAGAAGATTTACGAACCCGGCGACATTCTTTTCAAACGGACGCAATGGCCGTGGCACGAGCCGGACCACGCGGACAACGCGGTCGAAGCGGGACT
>JAZUCR010000413.1:0-2451 GCA_045639225.1 Victivallales bacterium | reverse complement strand
GCAAAGGTTTTTCTTTTTATGCGAAAGGCGGAAAGGATCCCAAAGCCCTGACCGGGATCAGATTTTCCCCGGAATACCCGTATCTGACTTTCCGGATCACCGGGCTGGATCTGCTGAACCGATACCGGAACTGGACTTTTATCATCAACGGCTGGATGACCTCCAGTCAGGCAGCGACGCCGCAAAAGGGGATTTACGTCTACGACCTGTTCCAGAATCTTCCTGAAAAGGCCGCAGCCAACCCGACCCGTTATCTGACCTTTTTCATTTACAACCTCAGAATGGATCTGGAATATCTCAAACTGGTGAAGAAACCGCCGTATGTGGTCCGGGCGGAAAGCGCCGGTCAGGAGATCAAACCCGGAAGCAAAGTGAAATTCACGGCCGAACTGGAAAAAGAAGCGGAAGACGTTTCGATCAGCCTGATTACCAATGGAGTGCCCCGGACGGTAAAAGTCAACGGGAAAGTCAAAATCCAGCTGAAGCCCGTGGATAAAACACAGAAGATCTGGTCCGCCGAAGTGGAAATCAAAAACATCGGAATCAAAAAAGCAATGACCCGGCATAAGCTGTTTATGAAAATGGATGTTCTGGGCGGCGATCTGGACGAACCGGTCTGGGTCAGCCTGCCGTATGCAGTCATGCCGTGAACGTTGATTATAAGCAGGAGATAAAATGCAATTCATCGATCCGTTTATTCAAAAACCGCCAGTCGGTCCGCTGAAGAGTTCGCCGGTTGTCCGGCGTTGCAATGGGAATCCGCTCCTTACGGCAAAGGATGTTCCGTTTCCTTGCGATCTGGCTTTCAATGCGGGGGTCGCCAAATTCCGCGGACGTTATTACATGGCGTTCCGGTATGACAAATTCCGGGACGACGACCGCAACAGCGGTCTTATCGATTCCGGTACCGGTCTGGCGGAAAGCGACGACGGCATTCACTGGCAGGCGCATGACAAACCGATCAAGTTCCACTGGAAAGGGAAAGACCTCGGCTGGATCAACGATGCCCGGCTGACCGTGCTGGAAGATAAACTGTATCTGAGTTTCTGCTTCAATTCGCTCCACGGGGAGCGTCCGGGGTTCGCCGTCTGGAAAGGCGGCGACAACTTCGAGGTGGTCTGCCTCGGCATCCCCGCCCAGCGGAACATGATCCTCTGCCCCTGCAAGATCAACGGCAAATACTGGCGTCTGGAACGTCCGGTCATATTGCCGGTTGCCGCTCCGAACCCACAATATTGCATCTGGGCATCGTATTCGACGGATCTGATCCACTGGGGCGAATCGGAACTGCTGCTCGGGGTGGAAGACGTGCCGTTTGCCACCTTCAAGATCGGCGCGGCGGCTCCCCCGCTCGAAACGGAAAAAGGATTTCTGCTGTTCTTTCATTCCGTGGATGACGACCCCGCCCGGATGATCGTGTATCCGGACGGTGCGAAATGGTGTTCCCGCTACACTTGCGGAGCCGTTCTGCTGGATCGGGAAGATCCGTTCCGCGTCATTGCCGTCACGAAGAAACCGCTGCTGGTCCCGGAAAAGGAGTATGAGACCGGCAATATGGAACTATTCTGGCGTGAAAACGTGATCTTTCCCTGCGGCGCGGTCATGGAAGATGGGAACATCGTCCGGCTCTATTACGGGGCAGGGGACTATTCCACCTGCATGGCGGAAATCCGTCTGGACGAACTCTGGAAAGAGATGACGCCGTATTCCCGGAAAAGTCCCGATGCGACTGTCACACTCTCCGATTTGTGGAACGGATATTACGGCCGGGAATAAGTTCTGCAAAAACGATTGGTCAGATCCCGTTCTCGAAAAACCTGTGATCCCGTGTCTGCGCCTGTATCCCGCGCCGCATAGTATTCCCAGTATTCTCAGTATTCTCAGTCAGTTCGCGGTTCCGCGGCATCCCGCGGCCTCCGCAATCTGCAAACCGGCCGGTTATTTCGGCTGATATTTCTTCAGCAGTTTTTCCAGATAGACTTTGGCTTTCATGATGTCTTTGGCCTGCTGCGGACCGCTGATCTCACGCTCGATGATCAGTTCGCCGGTGAAGTTCAGCTCATACAGCTTCGGAATGATCTTGTTAAAATCCGCTTTGCCTTCGCCGACCGGGACCTCTTTGCCGAGTACCCGGCTGTTGTCTGGGAAAACACCGTCCTTGACATGCAGATTGCGCACATACGGACCGAAGACTTCCAGCGCGTCCACCGGATTGCCGCGTCCATACAGGATCAGATTGGCGGTGTCCAGATTGACCCCGAGATTCGGGAGAGAAATGTCCTCGATGGTGCGGAGCAGCGTCAGCGGAGTTTCCTGTCCGGATTCGAACCAGAAACCGATCCCGAGTTTCCAGCAGTAGTGCGCCACATCGTAAATCGCGTTGACCGTCTCCGCATACAGCGGATCCATGGGACTTTCGGGGATGAAGCCGCAATGGGGGATCAGGGCGGG
>JAZUCR010000412.1:0-23291 GCA_045639225.1 Victivallales bacterium | reverse complement strand
GACCCATTCCACCTCGGTCACCGGCTTCTGGATGCCTGCTTTGATCCGGTCGATGTAGATCGGTTTCAGGCGGCCGATACCGTGCGAATCGATCCCGAGCTTGTCGGCGGTGATCAGCACTTCCGCGCAGGTCGCCGCATCGTTCGCCGGAACTCCTGCCCCGATCAGCGCATCCCGCATGAAGCTTTCCAGTGTGTCGAAATCAACATGGTAAATCTTTTCTTCCATTTTGTTTCCTTTCCTTTAAGACTGGTTTTTTATGTTAAGTTCAATGACGATGATCGAATTCTATCCCAAAGCCTTTTCCCACAGCTGCTGCAGCTGTCCCAGATCGTGCAGTTCCAGATCCGGTTTGACACCTGCCGCGGGCGTGAGATCGGCACCCGGACCGTTGATCCGGCAGGTCATGGAACCCGCATTGACCCCGACCGCGATATCCGTCGCCAGACGGTCACCCGCCATCAGACATGCCCCGATCGGCACGTTCCGCCTTGCCGCCGCCGCGATCAGGATGCCCGGATCGGGTTTCCCCAGCACTTTCAGCTTTACGCCCGTAGCGGTTTCCAGCGCCCTGGTGATCGCTCCGCAGTCCACCAGAAAACAATAGGGTTCGTTGCCCGGACAGAAGACATCCGGATGGGTGGCAAACCCCGGCACGCCCTCTTTCAGGAACCAGGCGGTCCGGCAGAGATTTTCATAGGTCAGTTTGCGGTCGAACGCCACGATCACGGCCTGCGGATCCACATTGTCGATCCGGAATCCCGCCGCTTCGAACGCAGGGAAAATCGATTCCATCCCCAGAATGTTCAGCCGTTTCATCTCCGGATGGTTTTTCCGCAGATAATCGATACAGTATTCCGTGGAGGTATAGAAATGGTCCGTATCGGTGGCGATCCCCATCTTCTCCAGCTTCCGCACATATTCCGGCAGACTCCGGGATGAGTTGTTGGAAAGAAACGTATAGCCGATGTTCCGGCTGTCCAGGAACCGCAGAAACGGCAGCGTCGTCGGGAACAGCGTCGAGCCGTGATAGATCGTCCCGTCCATATCCAGAAAAACCTGTCGGATTGTTTTCAGATCGCCCATTCCGGTTTCCTTTGTTTAGCGGATTGTTTAGTAAATATATACCCGATGCTAAAAAATTCAAGTCTCGATACTTAAAAATTCCGGCAGAAAGGGCAATCCGGGTCGTCGCAGAGCAGCACGCGCGGATCGTCTTTCATCAGCTTCATGCCGACCGTGAAGAATTCCTTCAGGTCGATCACCTGGATCCGGCTCATGCCGAACGGGACTTCCGCGATATGAAGACCGGCCTTGACCGCGCGGACGAAAAACTTGCAGTTCCCGGCATCCGGACGGTAGAAATCCCTGTGACCCGGCAGATGTTTTTCAATGAACACCGTGCGCAGGGAGCCGTCCGGATCCTTGACGCGGCAGACCGCGGGCTGCAGGAAAGCGGCATCGCAGACCGTCTCCAGATAGTGCAGGAACGTGGACGGCGCCAGTCCGGATCCGATATAGACCACTTTTCCGCCGAAGGCGAGCGCTTTGCCCAGCGGCGAATTTTCCGAGGCCGGCGGATCGGCCGGTCCGTGCGCGGCAACGCATGCTTCCGCTTTCGGACCCAGTCCCGCCCACGAATGCGTCACGTGACGGCTGCGGACGGCTTCCGGAAACTGTTCCAGCAGCGTCCGCGGCACGATCCCGGTCCAGATCTGACGCGGATCGTTCGGATCATACGGACGGTAATTCCAGCCTTTGTTCAGCGAAGTCCCGAGGTAAATGTAAGGACGGGTGAAGGTCGGGAACAATGCGGTGCCGTCTTTGCCGACCGCTTCCATGACACCTTGGATCAGACCTTTGGCGCCGCCGGCGATATAGCCGCATTTGGAAAGGGAGGAATGCACCAGCAGGACATCGCCGTCCTGCACGCCTGCCTGCCGGAGCGCGGCGCCCAGCATCGCCGGCGTCAGTTCCGTGCGCTGAACAACATTCAGATATCCCCAGTCCGCCAGATAATTGAGCGCATCAAGGTATTTTTTGATCTGTCCGTCATCGAGCGTGACCTGCCGGTCGGCTTCGGTTTCCAGAATGATCCGCGCCAGATCCTTTTTCCCGTCCATGCCGGAAAGGATCGAGGACATCGGACCGTAGAGCACACTGTCCGGCAACGGGCGGCGCTGATTTTTCGGGATCCGGACCAGGTCGTGCGGCAGACCTGCCTGAGCGCGGGCGTAAATCTGTTTCGCGGCAAGATCGCGCCAGGGCGATGAAATTTCTTTCAGTTCGAGTTTCGGCAGTTCCGGCGCGGCATCGGTGCTGAACAGCACCCGCTGGAACCAGACGGCGGCGAGCGCGGTGTAATCGGCAAAGACCTCCGGCTCGATAAAACCGGGCTCGGTCTGCGCCGAATTGTGCCATAGATTCACCTCGCCTGGCTTCGGGCTTTTCAGGAACCACACCGTCGGGACTCCGGTAGATGAATCGGACAGGAACATGTCATCGAAGCATTCGGGTTTTTTCCATTCGACCGGGAGAACGTCGCGGAAAGTTTCGGCCATTTCGCGGAGGATTTTCACACCGTGGAACGGCACCGAGGAGATCGGCGGGATCAGACGGCAGAGATCACGCGAATTGGGCGTCAGGGAATCCAGATTGGCGGCACCGATGACTTTTCCCTTGAAATTGGCATGGAAGGCCGCGTAACCGTACAGTTCCATGGCGAAAACCAGCCGCAGGGAATATTCCGGCGTGCCTATGCTCATGATCTGGCGCGCGATCTCGATCCCTGCGGTCACGCCGATGGAATCGTCGTCCAGCAGCGGTTCGAACGTATGGGCCAGCAGCCATACTTCCTCCGGACGCCGTCCCGGGATCAGGGCCGTGGCGGCAGGCAGTTCTCCGGCATACCTCCGTCCGTCGCATTCGATCCGCGCCTTGAGAGAGCCTTTGCCGGCCAGTTCGCGGATTTTCGCTCCCATCCGGAGCGTCACAGAAAAACCGATGAAATCGCGGTCGTCGCATTGAATATGCCAGTTGGATCCCTCCGTGCAGGCGGCGACCCACTGGAGCGCATCGGGATGTTCATAACGCCCCTGGAGAAAATCGGCAATGATGCCGCGTCCGCCCTGATCCAGAATCGGGGTCAGCACCCGTGCCCGGGGCGCGGTGCCCGTTTCCAGCATGACCAGTGCCCCGCGCGGGTCTTCGCCCGCCAGAAACTGCTGTTCCGTGATGATCCGCACGATTTCGCCGCCGGGTCTGGTCGAGACCGATCCTTTGATCAGGTGAAACGGATGGACCGTGTAATCGGCGGCCACGGTCTTTGCCGCATCGCACAAGGTGAGCTTGCCGACTGTGGCATCCCACGCGACCGGCATGCGTTTGTCTTCGTATGCAGTGACCCCGTCCGCCGGAAAATTGATCTTTTCCACGTTCGGCAGTCCCGCCGCTTTCATTGCTTCGCAGATCCAGTCGATCGACTGGTGATAATGCCGGAAGGTCTGTCCCTGTTCGATTTTGCACAATTCTTCCGCTTTTGCGACCATGGCCCGGCCGTCCAGACGGCTCCGGATCTGCTGAAACAGTTTTTTCATAAAATACTCCGTATTTTTCCGATTATTTTCCGATAAGATAGCATAAAACGGGACAAAATCAACAGAGCATGGATTTTTTCCATTAAAACCGCGAAATCCGGCGGCCATTATCCGCCGGAATATTCACGGGGCATCCCGGGCAAAGCCGGATCAGGAACAAGCCGGACAGATCATTTTGCCGGATTCAACCGAAACGAATGGACGGATCGTTTCCCGGAAATAATTTCTTCGGCTGTCACCTGCCATTGACCGGGAGGATCATCGAATGCAGTCCGCAGAACAAATTTCCCCGTCCCGTTTTTCAGATAAAGAATTTTGCCGTAATGCGCCAGTTCCCTGCCGTCCGGAGCCAAAACGCGGATCCTTACCGAATGGGGCATGGTTCCGACCTTCAGCGAGAGCGTCAACGCATCGCCCGCGGAAACGGAATGCTGCCCGTTCCAGCGGGGAGCCGGAATCGGCCGGGGAAACGATGCCAGAAAAAGCGGCATTCCCCGGACCATTTTCAGGACTGCTTTTTTCCCGCAGCCGAGATATCGTTTACCGAGGATATCGTAAATGTGTCCTTCCCGATTCATGGGAACACAGACCATCATCTCGTTTTCACCGTTTGCCGTCCGTTCGGAAAGGACGCCGGTATATGCCGCAGCGCCGTCCCGGAAACGGAACAGAGCACAGGACGAAACCGGGGCGTGGGTAACGGCATTCCGGACACTGCCGAAAACCGGCATTTTGCAATATCGAACCAGAAAATTGCGGAAATATTCCCTCACATCATTCTCCATGCCGATGCGCCGGAGTTCGAAATATTCATAGAAATCGAAATTGCAATAGAGCGCTGCACCCTTTCCCGGCGAGTTGAAGATAAATGCAGGAGTTCCGGAATCGGAAGCACCGAGAATTTTTCCGGTCGTAACCGAAAGTTCCGGCTGGGTAAAGGATACCGGCAGTTTGAATGCGGCAAGCCAATCCCCCATATTACTTTCGATCATGACATTTTCCTTTTTATACCGAACCCGGAAGGGGCGGCGGGAACGAATGCCGAACAGGTCATCCAAAGCCCCCTGCTGCCGGAAGCTGCCATGCCCGTTTCGAATGGCGGTATGATAATCCGCAATGACGCATCCGCCCTTCTCCGCGAAGTCACGAATCGCCGAAACTTCCCGGTCCGACAGGGATTCTGCAAACGGCAGGATCAGAATGCGGAACTCGTTCAGTTTCCCGGTTTCCACCTGCCGGCGGTCGATCACGGTGAAATCCAGGTTCAGATCCTTTATCAGAGAAGCCCATGTCTTGAATGCGGGCGCATAATGTCCGACCGGAAGCCCCTTGCCCCACATCCGGAGAAAAGTTTCCGGCAGATTTTTCATTTTCGAAGCCGGGGAAACACTCCATTGCACCTCATGGACGCCAAGATTATTGACATGGTGTCCGACCACGCCGGAAAGGGAGGACGCATGGAAATTGACAGCGGAGTAATGGATCGCGATCTTCGGTTTTTCCGCCTGCGCATGCTTCAGAACAGTTGCCGGTCCCGCTTTGATCCGCCGAACTTCCCGCGCGGTTTCGCGGAAAGGCCCGCCGGGAGTGGAATCATACCGAAGAACGGAGTTTTCATGATCGGGGAACGTCGAATGCCACCACCAGATACTGTTCATTCCGGAAAAAAGAGCCAGCCACGGAACGGAACGCAGACCAGACGGGTAATCGATCCCGTTCATCCAGAATCCGGTCAGAGCATTTTCCGGGGCAAAGGAGCGGACACAATACCCGTTGAAAATCTTATTGGGGAGCATTTTAGTGTCAAAGGAACGGGCATAGACGTTGGACATGTCGAATTCCGAAACATATCGATACAGGTCGTAGCCGTCATAACTGGAAAACTGTTCACCGCCTTCCCAGCCGACTTTTACATCCGGATCGATCTTCCGGATCGCATCCCGCAATTCCTTCTGCCGCCGGAGAAAAGTGTCCGCGATAAAACACCGGTAGTCGATCCAGGCTGCCGGATATTCGAAGGAGAAGAATTCCGTCTCCTTGCTGAATCGGATTTCATTCCAGTCACCATAAGATTTTTTCCAGGCCCGGTTCAACTCCGCCAGAGAACCATAATTCCGCTTCAGAAACGCATGAAATGCCTTCCAGAGTTTCGGATCATCCCAGAACCGGCCGGTATCCTTGAATGCGGATACATAATTTTCATCGCCGAGCGAATGGGCAGGAACGCCGTAGCGTCTTCCAAATTCGGCCGCCTGAACGGCTTTTTCCCGCTGCAGCTGAATCTTCTTTTCATCGAACAGATTCGGGATCAGGGTATTGTGGAACGCCGCCGTATATGGAACACAGAGAAGCCCCGCAAGCGCAGCCGACCGCAGGGTTCTGACCTTCGGCGCCATGTTGGTAACTCCGTCGATCCCGTTTTCCCGAAGTTTCCATAGAAAGTTCTGGTGCCGGACAGTGTCGCCCATAGCACCGTTCCAGGTCAGAAAATAGAAATCCGGATCCGCACGGTTGGCCGGGACGGTGAATTCCGCCGCCGCGCTTTCCGGCGCAGCATTCTTTCCTGCCCGATAGGTCAAAATGGCAAAATTCAGGACGCTGCAGGAGCCTTCGGGTAAAACCGCTTCGACTGTTTCCGGAGTTCCCGGAAACGTTTTCCGGTAAAAAACCCGTCCATAAATATCGCGCAGCAGCAGAGTGCTTTCTCCGGAAGCCGACTTCTTTTTCCAATCCGGACGAAGGTGCATGGTCATTCCCGGCTTCAAAACCGTATCGGAGAGGAATTGCAGAGAGCGGATCCCATGGGGGGTGTCGTGAACAAACGCCTTTCCGCTTTTTCCATATAGTTTTCCCCCTTCGGAAAAGTGTTCCGTGAGGCGGAAATAAAGGCCGGATGCCAGCGGACTTCCCGGCGCGATCGAGGTCCCGTCCTGACGATAAAGCGTGGTTGCGGAAGAAACGATTTTCCGCGGTTTCCGCCAGGCGCACCGCAGCAGTTCCGCATAGCGTTCCATCCAGTAACGGTGCTGTCCGCGCTCTGTCGCCGGAATATGCGGCGCAAAATTGCCAAAGCGGTAGTCCACATAACCCGGCTGGATAATCACTTTTCCCTGTCCCAGTTTCCAGAATTCGAAGCGGAACGGGTCTTTCCCCGGAATCGCAGCGAAAGGCAGTTCCAGTTTTTCCCTGCGGCCTTCGCCGGAAATTATTTTACGAAGGTCCGGCGAAACGGCGAAAATGGAAAGAACGGCTCCCTTCCGGACATTTTCCAGAATTCTGGACTGCACGGATTGCGGATAATTTTGCCACTGCGGCCGGGCTCCGAGAATGATAATGTCGGGGCAGCGCTCCAACGCATTCAGGATGTCTTCCTCCACATTTTCCACACTCCGGTGAAAATCGAGCCAGTAATATGTCAGCTGTGCGGTCCGCGTTCCTTTGGGATCGAGAATGGAACCGCCGACCGGAACGATCCGAACCTCGAAATCCGGCTGTTTTGCCAATTCGATGCTGTCCTGCTGGGCAGAATCGAAACCGATGGATAAAATCTGAAGCTTTTTCCCGGCAGCGGATGAGGCAGCCGGCCGTTCCGCCATGCGGCAGCCGGAAAGGAAAATCGGAATGCAGGCGAAAATAAGGGCAAGGAAAGAAGACTTCATCATGAGACTCCTGTATCTTATGGATTATCGGGCTTCCAGTTCATATCCGAAGAACCTTCCCGGCGCGATACCGTTTCGGAACACACCGCTTGCGTTGACCAGGCTGAAATGAAGACTGCAGCAAGACGTTCCTTCCGGAACATCCAGTTCGAATACCAGAATCTGCGACCGTATCGAGGCCGGATCGGTTGTTTTTTTCTCCTCGGTTTTTCCGTCGACCGAAAGACCGGCCGACACCGAACATTTCCAATTCCCGAAATCGGCTGCACACCTTACTTTCAGACGAATTTTGTTTACGGGTTTCCCGGAAAAGACAATTTTCTGTGTCGCGTTCCAGTGGGCGGAGTATCCTTTTTTTCCGAGAATTCCGATGCTTCCTTTCCGGATCAGAAGCTGTTTCCTGTCGGAGTCGCTCCGAACCGTTTCCAGAAAACGGTTGTGTTCCAGGTTTTCCTTCAGACGGTATGCCCCATCCGCATCCGCAGAGAGGACTACCTGTTTCGCGGGACTCGGGACACCTTTCACCAGACATTCCATTTTATGCAGAACCGTTCCGGTGCCGCGGATACGGAAATAGAAAGACTTTTTCCCGCTCAGCGGCACAATGGTTTCTCCTTCCTTCGAAAAACGCTGATCCTGCCACGTTTTTCCATCGAAAGAATATCCTGCTTCCGGAGTGTTTCCGGTAAAAGCAAACCGGAAAACCGCCTCTTTCAGTTCATCCGGCGACGAAAATTTCCATTCCAGCCCGGGAACGGGCTTGGATTCGGGGAGAAATTCAAGTCCGTTCCTGCGAATGCCCATTGCCGCAATATTGCGAAGCACGGCATGATCCACCAGGGAAAAAGCGGAAAAATCCTGCGTCCAGCCATAAACGCCGCCGGACGGAATCGAAAACAGATTTTCCGGGTGCGGAATGACCAGACCTGTATGGGGTGCAGCCAACTGCTGCTGAAAGAACGCACGCATTTCCGGAAACGGCTTCCTGCTGCTCATCCAGCAGCCTACGCTTCCGTGACGGCGGCAGACTGCGAACAGGAAAATCGGCAGATTCAGGTCTTTGCAGAATGCAATTTTCTGTTCCGCATTTTTCTGAATTCCCGGCCAGTCGTCTTTGTAATATCCGGCCGAGCCCGCTTCCGCCGCCCAGATCACGGGAAACACCGGTTTCCGGGTCAGCATGAATTTCTGACAATGGCGGTAATAGGCGGGCCCGGATATGGAATAAGCATCGAAAATCCAGCCGTCCGCTTCCAGCGTGTGCGCAGGTCCCAGGGGTTCGGAAAGCCATTGGAATACCGGAACGTTCCAATTCTTTTTCACGGTCCTGTAAATGTGGTTCAGCAGCGGAATATCTTTCCCCGGATGTTCTTCCGAAGGAACCACCGCATAAACGGTTTCCGGATAAGCGGGTGCTTCCGGTGTGCTTTCGAACAAAAGCTTGAACTGCGCCTCGACATCCTCCATCGCGGGCAGACGTTTTTTGGGAGGCGTTTTATCAAAAACGACCTCGAAGATCACAAATCTGCGTTTCTGTTCACTTACCAGTTTTTTATGATTTTCCCAGAATTTTTTCTTGTATTCCGGATCGCGGAATTTTTTGATGGCTACTTTGACAATGCCGTTCTCGTCTTCGGCCCTGGCATAAAGACCCGTGATCCGGCTGTCCGGCATCGTTTCGCGAAGCGTGGAATTTTCGACCCCGGACAATGAGATGGAAAATACAGCCGTGCACAGCAGAAAAATCGTTCTCATGGCTTCTCCACCCTGTCAGTTCAGCAAAGGTATCAAAAGGTTTTTGACCACTGCTTTATAAGCCGACTGCAAGCTGTAAACATCATTGGCGAGGAGATAGCTGTATATGGTTTTACGGGTATCCTGGACAGAGCCGACATTGCCGCCGAAAGCCGCGTATGGAATAATCAAACCGTGCAGCATCCCGTGATTGTCCCCGGTGCGTTTGGTCGGATTTCCAAGACGACATGCCAGGATCGGGTTGACGGACGGCTTTTCGATTTTCTCCACTTTGAGAGCATTCATGCCGGTGACTTTGGTCCAGGTGCCATGGGTAAAACCAAAAGAACCGCAGGAATTCGGACTGTAGTTGCCATGATACTTGACCACTTGGACTTGATCATTGGGACAAACGATCGCCTTATTCGAGTTCTGGGAACCTATATAGCCTTTGCGGACCAGAAAATAATTGCTGAAATGGGCAACACCATTCGAGTAAAACGAAGGCGTCGATGCGCTCCATACGGAAATTACGCCATTATAGTCGTTGGCATAACTGAAATGCCCCACAGTGCACTGCTTCAAATTGTTCATACAACTGGTTTTGCGCGCCTGTTCACGGGCTTTGTTCAAGGCCGGCAGCAGCATCCCGGCCAGAATCGCTATGATCGCTATTACAACAAGCAATTCTATAAGAGTAAATACCCGCCGCAAAGTTTCTATTTGGTAGTATGATCGTGAGTTCCTTTTCATGATTGCTTCCTTTCTTCTGCAATTCAGTAAATTTGTCCGTTCAATGTTCTGAAGAAGTCCGATCTTTATCCTGCCAGCATTCTTTCCTTCCTCCTGATTTATTTGGTAAAAGCATTCAGGTTTTCCGTATTTCCTGTGCGTCGAAGGCGAATACGCCGCCGGAATCCTGCTGTCCAGCAAATCCGAGGATCCGCAAAGTCAGTTTCCGGGCCCGTATATCGACCGGGATCCGGATCAGCCGCTGGTAATTGCTGTCCGTGCGGTAAACAACCTTGCCGTCGGCAAGCAGTTCGAAGGCGGAAACCAGCGTGGACGGCGGTGCAAACACTTTTCCCTGCAGCCAGTAATTCGCGACGACGTTCAGTTTCGGACGTTTCAGGTCGGAATCGAAGACCAGCCGGATTTCTCCGATACTTTTTTCTTCCCCGAAATCGTATTCCGCAGTATCACCGGTCCGGCAGTTCCAGAGATTCGTGTTGCCGTCCAGTTCGCGGTCGATACCGTTCCGGAGAACTTCCGGATCGCCCGACGATGCGGTAAGTTTCGCATCGCGGCAGATTGCCGGGATTTCCCGCCGGAAATCCGGCAGATAACAGTCGTCGTCCATCAGCAGATTCTGGATTTCCCGGATATGTTCCGATGCGGTTTCGCGGGGCGGAAGATTGCCGTTTTTCACCGCACAACTCACGGCGCATCCGACCGCCTGTCCGAGCGTGGCGCAGGTTGCCATGACGCGTGTCGAACTCAATCCGGTGTGGGTGGTGCTGATGTTGCGCCCCGCAAACCAGAGATTGCCGATGTTTTTGGAATAAAGACACCGCAGCGGAATACCGTACGGCGTTTTCGGCACGATATTGATGTTCGGCGGTCCGTCATACCGGATCCCGCCCGGATGGTGGTCGTCGATCGGCCAGCCGCCATAGGCTACGGTATCGTCGAAATGCCCGCCGGACTGGACATCCGCCTGATGCAGGATGTAGTCTCCGACATAGCGGCGGCTTTCGCGTTTTCCGGGCAGGAAACCGACCCAGTCCAGCTCCCAGTTGTCCGCTCCGTGGTCGCCGTGGTTTTTAATATGGTCCCAAATCCCGAACGCGGTTTTCAGCAGTTCGTCCCGGATTTCCTCGGTATCCCGGATCGAATCCTGTTCCCCGCCGAGTTCCATCCACCAGAAATTCTGCGTCCCTGCGATCCGGTGTCCCCGATGGCTCAGGTGTGTGTCGTCCGGATAGCTGTAAGCCCAAGACGGCGGAATGAATTTTTTCGGGGACGAAGTTTCGCGCGCCTGGATCAGACAGGAAAGCCCCATGGTCTTGCGGTCGGGCTCCTTCTGCGCCAGGGATTCGCCGAACTCGGACTGGGCCTCGCGTCCCAACCGGAATTCCGCACCTGTCAGCGGGGCCAAAACACTGTCGCCGGAACAATCCGCAAAATAATCCGCTTCGATTTTATGGAATTGCTGGGTAGTCATCTGCCAGCCGGTCACGGAACGGATTTTCGAACCGTCCATTTCCGCCGAGAGACAGCTGCAGTTCAGCAGGGAAATCAGGTTCTCCTGAAACCGGACTTTTTCGAACAGGATGCTGTCCCAGACCGAAAAATTGACATAGGTGTTGCGGTAAAGGTTTTCAAGGCGGAATTCCTCGACCAGTCCGGTTTCGAGCTGATGCGGCGACCCGCAGACCCACATGCGGATCTCGCTGGACGCGTTGCCGCCGAACACCGGACGTTCCTGCATGATGAGGGTTTTGACGCCGTGACGTGCTGCGGCGATGGCGGCGCACATGCCCGCCAGTCCCCCGCCGATCACACAGAATTGAACCCGATGAGTTACCGTTTCCATAGTCATATATTTCTCCTTTTTTTCAGATTTTCTCCCGCAATATAAACCGGCATTTCCGCAAAAACAACCGATGCTGCGGACAAAAAAACCTAAAAAAAATCAAAAGCTCACAATATGAGATTCATAATCCGGAATATCGATGATATCTTCCCATCATGAAAACCTTACTTCCCGAATAATCGATATTATAGCAGTTTTTTTTAAAAAAACCTTGAATTTTGTGTCAATTAATATTAAATTTGTGGAAAATCAGTTTTTTTTGATATAAAATTCAACATCCTGGAGACCAATGATGTCGAAACTTTACTCATGGGAGAAATATTTTTCCGAAGACGATCTGCCGTTCCAGGCCATGATTCATCGGCAGGTCTATCGTGTCATCCATCACCATGAGTTTCTGGAACTGGTAATCGTCCTGAACGGGAAAGGGATTCACTACTTCGCCGGCCATGAGTACCCGATTGCCGCAGGAGACGCATTCGTCATCAAAGAGGGAATCGACCATGATTACCGAAATCCGGAAAATCTGATCATCGCCAATGTGCTGGTGGATTTCGACCGGCTGAAGGTGAATCTGAAAGATCTGGAGCAGATCAAAGGATTCCACACCTTGTTTGTAACCGAACCGATGCTGCGGCAGCAGACAACCTTCAATACGCGGCTGTTCCTGTCGGCAAAAAACCTGAAGACGGCAGAAGAACTCGTGCATGAACTGATCGATGAAATGCAGATGCGCCGGCCCGGTTACCGGTTTGCGGCCATGAACACTTTTTTCCGGCTGCTGATCCATGTATCGCGCTGCTACGGGAATATGCCGCATCGGAAAATATCGGAGATGGTACAGCTGAGTGAGATGACCCGGTTCATCCAGAATCATTATAAAGAAAATATTTCACGCGATGAAATTGTCGGAGCGGCCCATATTTCAGCCAGCACGGGAAGCCGGCTTTTCAGGAAACTCCTCAATCAGACTCCGGTCGGTTATCTCAATCAGTTCCGAATCGAAAAAGCAATCGAAATGCTGCAGCAGGGAGAGTTCAACATCACGCAAATCGCATCGTCATGCGGCTTTCAGGACAGCAACTATTTTGCCACGGTTTTCCGGAAACATACCGGCAAAGCACCATCCCGGTTTTAGCAGGAGAAGGCATCCTTCCCTGTTCCACGTCGGATTCCGGCCATCCAGAGGAAACCGTTTTTTTCCCGTCGGGGAGATACGCTTTTTTCTGCGTAAAAACGGAAAAAATGATCGTAATTCATATCGATGAGGTATTGACGCAGGGCGGAGATCGGGCACCCGGCCAGTTCGCCGCAATGCACCGGCTGAAAGTCGCGCAATACGATCTCGCCATGACTTCCCGGCGGGTGGATGAGATCGCCCGTCTCTGCGGCTTCGAATCGGTTTATGCCTTCAGCCATTTCTTCAAGAAACATACCGGCACCTCGCCGCTGGCCTGGCGGAAAGTCAACCGGTTCGACCCCTTCGAATGATCAGGATTTCTTCTTTTCAGCAGGGAATACCGCCCGCAGCGTCCGGATCTCGAACGGTTTCAGTTCCAGCTTCAGCAGGTTTCCGGTCAAATCCAAACGCTTTCCGTTCTTCCATTCCATCAGATCGGTTTCGCAGACTTTTTCCGGATGGGAATTGAATTGCAAAGTGCCGGAGGAGTGCCGTCCACGGAACTCGACCAGACGCAGGATCAGCGAATCGTCTTTTTCCGCCCGCTTCATCACTTCCAGCGCAATGCCGTCCGAAACCAGACGGCAGGGCAGCGCCGCCGCGCCGGATGCAAAGCCCTCCGCAATGAAAGGCGTCCGGTTCAGATTCGCCGCTTCCTTCATCACATCACTTTCGGAAAGGGCGCCCGAATGCGGCAGAAAACTGTAGGTGAATTCATGTTCTCCCTGATCGGCGAAACGGTCCGGATACTGCGGCGAACGCAGCAAGGCCAGATCGAGCGTGGAGTTTTTGACGCGGTACCCGTATTTGCAGTCATTCAGCAGCGCCGCCCCGCAGTCGCGGTCCGACAAATCGGCGTAACGCTGTCCGCACATCTCGAATTTTGCCTGATCCCAGCTCGTGTTGTCGTGTGTCGGACGTTCCACATATGCGTATTGAATGTCATACGACGCCTTTTCGCTATGGATATTCACCGGGAAGGAAACCCGGAGCATCGTCCGCGATTCGTGCCAGTCGGCCTGCGTGATGAAATCCAGCCGCTTGCTGTCTTTCGGCAGAATGACCTGCTGCACGATTTCCGAGTGATCCGCCCGGAACACGAATTCCGCCGCATCGAATGCTTCGCCATGCCGGACGGTCCGCGCGGAAACGCAGCGGGCATCTCCCGTTTTCTCCCTCGGATAATACATTTCCACTTCCCATGCATCATAGGCGACCGGGCGGTCGTTGTAGAGCGAGAGCACATTGCCCGGGCCGGAAAGGAATTCTTTATTCAGCTCCTTGTCGAAAGCATGGAGCAGCTGTCCGTTCGAATCCAGTTCATAGCGCACCCGGCTGTTTTCGAGAACGAATTTTCCGGTGTCGCTTCCCTCAGCGGCCTTTCTGCCGCCCCTGACGATGTCCAGGAAGGAATGCGCCGGGATTTGCGCGAGGAAGAAGTTTTTTCCGTTGAAACTCTGCGTCGGCAGAACTTTTTTGCCGGGGATAACTGCTTCGAAACCGTTCCAGTTGGCCGGCAGTTCGACGAGTCCCGACCATTCGTGCGATAACGTATTGACCAGCACGGCCGAATTTTCCTTTTTCCGGAACAGTTTTTCCGCTGCGGCAAGCATTCCCGTCCGGGCACTTTCCAGCACTTCGGCATGTTCTTTTTCCGTCCGTTCATAAACCTGCCGGATCGAAGACCCGGGCAGGATATCGTGAAACTGATTCAGCAGGAGCGTTTTCCATGCGGTGTCCAGCTGTTCGCGAGGCCATTCCGAGGCGGGCAGACCAGCCGCAAAGGTTTCCCAGGCGGCCAACGCCTGTTCGCATTTCCGGTTGCCGCGTTTCGTGCGGGATTGCGTTGTCAGCGTGCCGCGGTGCATTTCCAGATACAATTCCCCGTGCCATTCCGGCAGCTGGCCGCGATACTTGGCCAGAAGTTCGAACGAATCCGAGGCAAACTGCCATTTTGATTTCGGACAATCCCGCAGATCGTGCAGAATCCGGGCGCGTTCCAGATGGTTTTCGGACGGTCCGCCACCGCCGTCGCCGATCCCGACCAGGCTCATGAATCCGGGCAGGAATCCGGCTTCGTTGAACTGGTTCGCACCTTTGAGCCGCAGGACGGCCGTGGCTGTGCCATTGTAAGTGTCCTCAGGCGGGAAATGGGTCAGGACTTCCGAACCGTCCACTCCGATCCAGCGGAAAGTGTGATACGGAAATTTATTGATCCGGCTCCAGGAAATCTTCTGAGTCAGAAAATAATCGCACCCCGCTTTCCGGATGATCTGCGGCATCGCCGCGGAATATCCGAACACGTCCGGAAGCCACAGGTTCCGCACATCGACTCCGAATTCATCCCGGAAAAAGTTTTTCCCGTGCAGGAACTGCCGGATCATGGATTCGCCGGAAATCAGATTGCAGTCCGCTTCCACGAACATGCCGCCCTGGACCTCCCAGCGTCCTTCCCGGACCCTCGCCCGGATTTTCTCGAACAATTCCGGATAATTTTTTTTGATCTGGAGATAGAGATACGCCTGCGATGCGCCGAATTTGTAATCCGGATATTCTTCCATCAGGGCGAGCTGACTGGAAAAGGTCCGTGCGGCTTTCCGCGTGCTTTCCCGCACCGGCCACAGCCAGCCCACGTCGATATGTGCATGTCCGATCGAATACGCCGTCAGCGCCCCGTCCTCTGCTTTCCATTGGAACACGCTTTCCCGCAGAATCTTTCTCGCATCGGCTGCATTGGCCGGATCGTGGTTGTAAACGTCCGCCGCCCGGTTCAGGGCATGAAGCAGCTGTTTGCCGCGGTAATTATCCGGACCGATCGTTTCCAGCAGGCCCGCAAGAGTTTCGATTTCGAGCAGGAACAGCCAGACTTCACGGTCGAATACGCACAGCCGGAGCGAGGTAACGCTGGGATCGTAATAGCCCAGCGGCTGCGCGGGCGTTTTTTCTTCCGCAGCCGGCAGAGCGATTCCCGTCAGACTGTTCGCCGCAGCCTCGAACCAGATTTCGATCCGGTCGCCCGGATTCAGGTTTTTCAGCGGCAAACGGTTTTTGCTGTAACGGGAATCGTAAATACTCCGGTCGGTCAGGCCGCAGGCCGGAACTCCGGATTCGTCGAAGACCAGAATCTCGCTTTCCGTATTGAGCCGCAGGCAGAGTTCCTTTCCGGCAAAGGATTCCGGCACGGTCCCGGTCAGATGGAACCAGGCGCTGTCCCATGCATCGCCCCAGCGGTCGCCTTCCCGGATCGGGCGGTATTGGAGATTCAGACGGTCGCGGAACGGAACCGGTTCTTTGGTAAGAGCGTATTCCGCGGCAAGTTCGATGGAATCGGGGTAGATTTCCTGAAAACGGCCTGCGGTGAGCGCTTTCACCCGGTCCAGAAAGATTTTGAAGATTTTTTCGTGCATGGCTGTTTCCTGTTCGATTTACGGGATCAGAATTTCTTTCGGGGGACAAAATACCGGTTCTGACGAAGGTTTCCGTCCTTCCATCATGTCGAACAGTATCTCCAATGCCGCTTCGCTTTCCCGGTCGAAATCCTGTACGCACAGAAACACCTGCGAAAAATAATTCGGCATGGTCTTGTGCCACGCGTCGAAGACTCCGCCGAGGCAGCGGAAATCCCGCTTGTTCGGCAGTTTTGCCTCGACCAGGTCCAGCCCGATCGAGGAATCCGAGTAAATGCCGAAATTCCGGATGCGGTGTTTCCGGAACAGTTCCGGGATCTTTTCCAGTTCGCAGGTATAGGGAATATGTGCCTTGCGGAGCAGTTTTTCCGCACATTTCCGCCGCCATTCCGCCACCGTGTTCGGCTGAAAGTTCAAGTAGGCCGCGTCCATGCCGCTTTCCAGCAGTTTTTCCGACAGCAGGGCGATGCTCCGCTCCGCATCGTTGCTTACCACCGGAAACGTTTTGCCGGGTATCCACTGGTCGAAACAGACGACCGGATAACCGCTTTTTTCCAGCTGGCCGAACTCGGGAACCGAAGCGAATTCCTGCCGGGGCGAGAGCAGGATCGCGCCGTCGCAGAACCCGCATTTCAGCCGCGAAAGACACATCCTGAACTGTTCGAGGTTGTTGTAGATCAGGCTCATCAGCAGGTACCCCCGCTGGATCAGGACCTTGTTCAGTCCGAGCATCAGAGCGGTCATAGGTCCGCCCGACCACGAGCCGGAAACGACTGCAATGATCTGGGTGCGACCGGTGATGAGACTTTTCGCCGCCAGATTCGGCACATACCCCAGCAGATTGCCGACTTCGCAGATTTTCTCCCGGGTCTTATCCTTTACCCGCGGATCGTTGTTCAGCGCCCGCGAAACGGTTCCAGGATTGTAGCCGGTCAGCCGCGCAATATCATAAATCGTCGCACCCATTTCGATTCCCGTATTCAACCTATTGCAATAATGTCCGTCAATATAGCTGTTCATAGGAAAAAATCAAGTTTACAACCATAAAATCCTTTTTCTTTTATTTTTTTTTACAGACCATTTCCCCCTTTTATTTCATATAAAAACAATCGGTTGTAAGAAACGAGAGGAACATGGCGGGGCAAAAAACAGTTCATTTATTCCAGGTATTCAGTTTGCAGACGAGGCTGTCTGCATTGGTTGCAGGCAGCATATCGTGCAATTGTCGTGCGCCATTGGCCCGTTCGGCGACCGGCCAAAGCCTTAATGAATTCCCGACCGCAAAATCCTGTCTGTTTTTTAAAATGTCAAAAACCCCGGGCATGGTCTCCTCATATCCGGGAATGCGGCTCGGGATCAGCCTTGTTTTCAATTCTTTTGATGTAGTCGCTGATTGGAAAAAATCGAAATGGAGCAAAAACCAGATTTCAAAACACGGATTGGAAAAACACCATCGGATTTTGTTTTTCTCAGCAATACTGATTGCCTGTTGAATGTCATCACCGGAATTGTCGTCTTTGTCAAAGACCAGCCAATAGTAATCGTATCCTGAATATTTTGGCTGCCGCATGTAGGCAACAGTTTCCGACACGAGGTGGAGAACACCTCCTCCCCCAAGGCAGCGAACCGTGACCGCGGCAATGCCGAAATCCTTGAAATATATTTTTTCCGTTTCCCCTTCCGTGAAGATGCAGAAACTCTTCCGCCGCTTTTGTTCCTTGTGAACGGAACGGCTTTTCCGCCAGGGTTTTGATGAACTCATTTCATTCCTCCACGGCCAGGTCTTTGATGTAAGGAACCCCGCCGAAGCAGCCGTGAAGATAATCCTTTACGATACAGGCAAAATTTTTCCGGATCCCGGTAAAATCCGCCAGCGAATTAAAGAAGGATGCACCGTTTTTGTCTTTGTTGGCAAACCAGACCTGATCCCGGCGGAACAAGGTCTCTGTCAGCAACGCCGGCGAGTGGGCGGTGGCGATGATTTGCGCATTCCTGGCATTTTCTTCATGGAAAACTTCCAGCATATGACTGACCAGCAAGGGGTGGAGTCCGGCATCAAGTTCGTCGATAAACAAGACTTTTCCATTCAATAGGATGTCAATCAGTGGTGCGGAAAGGGCAAACACCTTTTTCGTCCCTTCGGATTCGTTAAAGAACATATCCAAAGAATACGATACCCCGTCAATGACATGATGCGTCTGTACCTCGGCGGAAATTTGATTCGGCTGATTGGAATCCTTGACCGTAACTGTCAGATCCTGTATCCCCAAATCGGCTTTGCGGATCAATGACGAAACTCGTTTGGCAAAGCTGTCATCCTTTTTTAAGGACTGGAGCGTATAGCCCAGAAATTGCTGATATGCATCGGAAGAAACCACCACCAATTTGTGTTCGAACCAATTTTGCACCGACTCGCAGGCTCCGCCGGAAAACATTTTCGCCGCCGTCGAAAGAAACAGCTTGTTTTCCGGCAAATTCAGCTTTGTGTCATTGATGATTTTTGTCCAGGCATTCAATTCGGCAAAATCGGGGGAGGATTCAACGAACCGGTTGTCCTTGCGGGCAAAAAGCAGGACCATCCGCTTTTTTTGTCCGTAGAGCCATTCCGAAACAATCTTTTCCTGCCTGCATTCAAATCCATACCTGAACCTTCGTCCGTCGGCAATCAATTCCATTTCGAACAGGATCGGTTCATTCCGGGAGTTGCCGTCCAGTCTGAACGGCTCAAGCAGGATCCGCGTGTCGGAATTTTCCACTCCGTTATGCTTTATGACCGACTGCATTGCCGCGACCGCACGGATCAGATTGCTCTTGCCGCTCGCATTGGCCCCGTATATCACCGCGGATTTCAATAGTTCATGCTTTTCCGGCAAACCTTCCGGATGAAAACTGTTTTGAATGATTTCCTGTCCATGCCCCCGTTTGCGCAAGGAGAAATCGACACGGTTTTTTATCGAACGGTAATTCTTAGCAGAAAAACTGATAATCATGATACTATTCTCCCGATAACCGGCTTATAATATAGCATTAATTTTAAAAAATGCAAATTTTTTGCAAATTTTAATAAAAAAACATTAAAAGACAGGGATTACCATTCTATTTTTGAAAATCCAGGGAAATCATCTTCAGCCGACTTCGCAGATTTTCTCCCGGGTCTTATCCTTTACCCGCGGATCGTTGTTCAGCGCCCGCGAGACCGTTCCCGGATTGTATCCTGTCAGCCGCGCTATATCATAAATCGTCGCACCCATTTCGGTTCCTGTATTCAACCTATTGCAATTGTCATGCGATACTATATCGCTTAGCAATCACAAAATCAAGCGATACCACATATTTTTCCATCTTTTTTCGATTTGACTATTGACATTTCCGAAAATCCGTGTATACTATTGAAAAGCCAAAATACAACCGATTGCATTTTTCAAAAAGAAGATCGGAAAAGGAGCAGAACATGAACAGGATTTCATCTTTCATCTCCCAGTCCTCCATAGCTCGGAGAGCGGCGGAGGATCATCTTTCATCATCGCGCCGTAAACGGATCTTTACGCTGATAGAACTGCTCGTAGTCATTGCCATCATTGCGATCCTCGCGGCCATGCTGCTGCCGGCATTGAACAAGGCGAAACAGACCGCTCACCGGATCAGCTGTCTGAACAACCATAAGACGATCCTGATGGCGGAACAGCACTATATTTCCAATTATAACGAATACCTGATGCCGACCCGGGTCAACGGCGTGCTGTGGAACACCCTTTCCGCACAGCTGCTGTATTCAAAGCCGACCAATGCCCAGATCCGGAAACTGTGGTTTTGTCCCGCTGAACCGTTTTCCAACCTGGTCAATCCCAATTACAATAACGGTGAATTCGCCTATGGACACCTCGCTTTGAACGGGACCATGGGCGGAATCAATCCGTCGGTTACCGCCACCACACCTCCGAGCGACGGAGCGAAGTACAGTTACAGATTCAGGAAAGTCGGCGCCTGCAAAAAACCGTCGATCAATATGGTCTCACTGGATAACGGGTACAAGCGTTCTTACGAACAAAGAGCGTCCGGCGATCCGGCCTGGGTCGCTTTCCGGCATGGCGGAGGATATACGGCCAACAGAGCAAAAACCTACAACGTCGGTTATCCGAACGGAACTGTGACCAATTGCGGCTATCTCGACGGCCATGCCCAAGCCGAAAAAACTTCCCGCTTTGCCAAAGCGGCAAACAGCTGGATGTCGCAGTTCCTTGTCGACCGGTCCGGTGCTGCCAGCACATACTGATTCCCGCTTCGTAAACAACGTGATTCATATAAAAACATAACTGCAAAGGTGATACCATGAATAAAAGAAATTTTATCTGTTCCGCAGTCATGGGGTTGGCTGTCTTCCTGAGTCTGACGCTTTCCGCGCAGGTGAGAGTGGTGAATCAACCGATCCCGCTGGACGGGAACTTTTCGAAAGGCGTCTGGCAGGAGGTTCCCGAACAGTCCGGCTTCGTGCTGCTGAAAAAAACCGGAAAAACGAATCCCGGTGCACAGACGGCTTTCAAAATCGCAGCCGACGCCGACAATCTTTATCTGAATATCCGCTGTTATGAAAACCGGATGGATGAACTGAAAAAAACGGACAAGCCGACCGGTTTTTGGGGATCCGATCTGGTGGAGATTTTCCTCTCTCCCAGCGGACAGCCGGACGAGTATTACCAGTTTGGCGCCAGTGCCGGGAATCTGCATTTCAACATGTTTTACGGGGAAGCGGGCGTGATCACCCCCGATCCGTATTCGCCGTTCTGGGAATCGAAAGTGTTTTACGGCAAGGATTACTGGCAGATCCAGATCCGGATCCCCTTCAGCGCGTTTTACATGACCCGCAATGTGAAATGGAGCAGCACGTGGCTGCTGAACATTGCGCGGACCCGGACAGCAGTCAAGGAACTTTCCACCTGGAGCCCGCTGACCAGCGGCTTCCATCAGTCGCAGGCCTTCCGGAAATTCACGGGTTTCCCGAAACGGAATCCGGCTCAAGATGTCCTGATTGCCAAAGCGGAACCCGTCATCCGGACTTTTACGGACGGGGTTTATTCCGGTCCGCTGAATCTCACCATAGACGCGAATCCCGCGGCCGCCGGGAAATATTCGTTGAGCGTGGAGGAACCGGGCGGAAAAAGTTCCGTTCATGAAATCGCGCTGAAAGGCGGGCTGCACAAAATCGTGGTTCCCAAGGTGGATTATCTGAAAAAGGCTCTGGGAAAAACCGATCTCAAACTCACGCTGAAAGCGGAGAAAAACGGGTTGGTTTTCGGGCGGAGCTATCCGGTGGACATCATCTACCAGCCGATCCGGATCGACTTGACCGCGCCCGGCTACAAACGGAATTTCTATCCGGGGCAGGATTATTCAATGATCCGCGGCGAACTCAAGCTGAACCTTTCGCCGGAACAGCGGAAGAAAGCCGAAGTCAAACTTTCCATTTCCGGCGGCGGACTGGCGGAAAAAACGCAGAGTTTCAAAGCGGACAGCGAAGCTGTACCTTTCGTGTTTGAAAGCAATACTCTGACCGAAGGCGGCAAGGCGCTGCTTACCGCGAAACTGCTGGAAAACGGCAGGGAAACCGCTTCGACTTCCTGCACCGTCACGAGGCTGAAAAAGAACAAGGGGTCCATGATCTGGATCGAAAACAATACACTGATCAAAAACGGTCGGCCGTGGTATCCTCGCTTCATTTATGCGCAGGGCTTCTTGGGCGGCACGGCCTTTGCCAAACGGTTCAAAGCCGATGACCTGGCTGCAACGCCGGTCCGCACGAGGACACTGGAACCGAACCGGCTCATCGAAGGACTGGAAGCGAAGGAGGCGCGGAAGGATGTCAAACCCTGTCCGGAACTGTTCGAGAAGATCCGCGCCATAGTGGAAAAATACCGGGAAGATCCGGATTTCTGCCTCTACTATATCAGTGACGAACCGGAATGCCGGAACGTATCGCCGGTTTATCTGAAATACATCTACGATTTCGTCAGCGAACTGGATCCTTACCATCCGGTCTTCACCTGCTCCCGTGCAGCAGGCAAGTATCTGGACTGTGCGGACGCGTTTTCCATCCATGCCTATATCGGACCCATCGTCTCCGAGGGCAAGCGGATCCTGACGCGGCCGGTGCACCGGATCCGGAATCATCTGCAGGAGGTGACGAACAGCCGCCGTCCGGATAAAGTGGTCGGATTCACCGGACAGTTCTTCAGCTATAAATTCAACAATATTCTGGGGGATTATCCCACCTGGAAGGAACTGGAAAGCATGAGCTGGAGTGCGATCGCTCAGGGCTCCCGGTTCCAATATCCGTATGCCTATCACGATCTCGGCGACCGGCCTCAAATTTACGAGGGCTACCGCTATTTCAACCAGTCGATCCGGGCATTGGAAAAGCAGCTGCTTTCCAATCAGAAATATCCGGTGAAAACGGTCGATCCGGAAAACATGATCGATACGCTGCTGGTCGAAGGCGACGGCGTCACGCTGCTGATCGTGGTCAACCTGAAAAACGGACCGCTTGATACCGCCATTTCGGCGGAACATCTGAAGAAGTTTTCATCGCTGCTCGAATTCCGCGGCACGGGTTCGCGGAAAATCGACAACGGCAAACTGAAACTTTCGCTGAAACCGTATGAATGCGTGATCCTGACCTCGAAGAAGATGGACGCCGGACTGAAAACCCGTGCGCAGGTGCTTCAGGAGATCGCCGAAGCCGAAAAAGCACGCTCATCGCGCGGCAGTCTGCTGTTCGAAAAAGGCGCGACGTTCGAAGTCGATTCCAGCAATCCCGGCAAATTCCTGACTGCAATGACCCAGCGGAACAAGCTTTTCGACGGAACGCTCGACATGCTGGGCTGGCAGTCCTCCCGTTGGGGCAAGGAACATTGGTATGAGCTCAATTTCCGGAAGCATCCGCCGAAGTTCTCCAAAATCGGCCTCTACGGTCATAATATGGGCGCTCCCGCGGTGAAGATCTGGAAGTTCGGCGAATGGAAAAACCTCACGCCGAAGAAGACGGAAAAAGGCAAATACTCCGTCCTGCTGGATTTCGGCGAGGAACTGAAATCGGTCAAAGTGCGCATCGACTTCCGGAACATG